>JAAXGF010000352.1 GCA_012267605.1 Alphaproteobacteria bacterium
CCTATTCCTCGTTGGCGTTGGAGCCTAGGAGTGCCGCGGCGGGCCAGTGCCGGCGATCGGTGGCAATTTGCAGGGGCGTTTTGCCGTCCGAGTCCACGACGTCTCCGTCAGCTCCATGATCGAGAAGAATTCTTACGATATCCGTATTTCCAGAGGCTACTGCATCATGCAGCGGAGAACGTCCGGATTCATCGACGGTGTTTAACTTGGCGCCCGCGCTGGCAAACATCTTCACCACCCGGACACGGCCGGCGGACACGGCCTCGTGTAGCGGCGTTTTACCCGCGTCGTCCCGGATATCGATATCAGTGCCCGATCCCACCATGCGCGCGATCGTCTTTTCGTCCGCCCGTGCCGCCAAAATGTGCAAAAGAGACTTACCGGCATTCGTCTTAACCGAGAAATAGTTGGGAGCTCTGAAGTCCTTAGCCTCCGCCTTATCAGATTCCACGATTTGGCCACCAAACGGCGCCTTGTCAAAGACGACCGCGGAGGGAAACACGTTAAACGACCAGCGCTTGAACAGAGTACCCGGTAACCCACAGGCATTCTCGATTTCGGTTTCACAAAACAATTCCGACTTCGGTACGAGGATGGGAAATTGCTTGGGAATTAGGCAGCTCGTTTCTGGGAAACCGAGAAGATCGTACTCCATGACCAATACCGACGGAACGCCTCGATCGTCAACTTCAGTGCCGTACAAATAAAAAGTCGCATCGTCACAATCGCCATCGCCGGTCGCCTCGGCAATGGTTGGCGATACCATCAAGGTTATTCCTAGTAAATATTTGGCGATTCCTAATGTTTGGCTGGCCCGTTTCATCCCCGCATCCTACCGTTGCGTCGTTGCCTGGCCCTAGGGTAATCGTAGTTTGATCGGAGTTCGAGAGAATTCCTGGCGGCAGTTTCATCAGCAAGCGGCAATCCAGTGGTCGACCACCTCGTATCAGGTCCCCAGGGTCTCCAAGGGGACGCAGCGACCAATTTCGTCCAGAACCTGTTCAAATTGATCCACGGCCCAGTCGAGGTCCCGCCTACTGATAGTCAGCGGTGGGGCGAAGCGGACCACGGTTTCATGGGTTTCCTTCGACAACACACCTTTGGGCAGTAGACGCTCGCACACCTCACGGGCACTGACCAGAGCGGAATCGCATTCGACACCAACCCACAATCCGGCTCCCCGGACCTCGCGGACAAGAGGAGACGAGACATCACTTAATCGGTCCAGTAGGTGGCGACCCAAATCCGCGCTGCGCATGGCGAGTCCGTCTTCCTGCAAGATTTCGATGGCTTTCATGCCGATAGCGCAAGCGAGCGGGTTGCCCCCGAAGGTTGAGCCGTGGCTTCCCGGGGTGAAGACATCCATCAGTTCCGACCGGGCGAGAAACGCGGAAACGGGGTATACGCCACCGCCTAGCGCTTTCCCCAAAATCAGACCGTCAGGCGGGTCGATTTCGTGTTGGAAAGCGAAATTCCGGCCGGTGCGCCCCAACCCCCTCTGTATTTCATCAAGTACAAGGAGAACGTTATGCTGGGCGCAAATCGCGCGCACATCGCGCAGCCACCCCGATGGCGGAATTATGATACCGCCCTCGTCCTGCATTGGTTCGGTTAGGAAGGCGCAGGTTTCGGGCGTAATCGCCGCCTCGAGTGCCGCGGTATCGGCGAAAGGAATGATGTCGAATCCACCGTCGAAGGGGGCGAAACCGTCGCGGTAATCCGAATCCGAGGAAAATCCCACGATGGTTGTCGTGCGGCCATGAAAATTTCCCGCGCTGACGATGATCCGCGCCTTCCCTGGCGGAATGGATTTGACTCGGTAACCCCAACGCCGAGCGGCCTTAATTGCCGTTTCTACGGCCTCCGCACCCGTATTCATCGGCAACATCCGGTCCATCCCGGTAAGGACGCATAGTTCTTGGGCGAAGGGTCCCAATTTGTCGGTGTAATAGGCCCGCGACGGAACAGACAACCGTCTCGCTTGATCAAACATGGCCCGAAGAATTCGCGGGTCGTTATGGCCAAAACTTACAGCGCTATAGGCACTCAGAAAGTCAAGATATTCCTTGCCTTGCGTATCCCAAACTCGGCTACCTTCGCCTCTCGTCAAAAGCACCGGCAAAGGCGCATAGTTGTGCGCGACATAGCGCGCTTCCTTCGAGATGTCTCCGATCTTTGTCGAATTGCTATTGGGACTTGGCGGCACGGCCTGACCATCCAAAGTGTCGGGCATGGATCAAGAATTCAGCGAAATTAACAGATTGGCGATCAATTTCGCCGTGGCATCTGCCAAATCCCGTTCTGGATTGAATTCGGCAATCTCCAAGGCCTTGAAGCGATCATCTGCTGCCAACCCGCGCAAGCTTCGCACGACAGCGGGTGCCGACAATCCGTCCGATTCCGGAGACCCAACGCCCGGCGCGTCGTCCGGGTCAAATCCATCGAGGTCAATTGTCACGCCGTAACCGGCTGCTGCCGCCCTGGCACGTTTGCGAGCATCCTCGAAGACGGCGGCGAAACCTCGTCTCTCGACTTCTCGCATGTGGTGGACTTGCACCCCGAGATCGCTGAGCAACTTCGCCTCCCCAGCCTCGTAGCTGCGCACGCCGATCAACGACACGTGCTGAGGCGCGATCTTGGCGTGTGGCGAGGCAATCTGCGTGAGCTCGGGCTCGCCTCGCCCTAACAGGCAGGCCAAGGGACGGCCGTGATAGTAGCCACCCCACTTCCCTTGATCGGCGGTTTCGGGCGTATGGGCATCCATATGGGCGTCGATCCAAATGAGCCCGAATTCACCTTCAGCCCCTAGTGCGGCCGTCATGGCGCTCCAAGTGCCGATGGCAATTGCGTGGTCGCCGCCGACAACTACTGGCAATTGATCGCCGTTTACCGTGCGAACCAGAGTTCTCGCCAGTCGCTTGTTATGGTCCACGACAAGAGGAAAACTCTGTTCGCGGGTCATTTTAGCGATAGTCCGACGCGGCGCCTTAGTAGTGACTGTGGCATGCCAGTGGGCATCGATATCGGCCGCGCGCAAACGATCGACAAGCCCCCGCCGGCGTAAGTAGTCCGGCCCCGCTTCGGCCCCGGGATTCTGCGACCCCCAACCGGAGGCCGCGCCTATGATCGCCATCTGCCTCATATTTCGATGTGCTTCGTTTGGTGTCCTCGAAGTACAAGATCTCAGATTCGGTTTTTCCTGACCGTTAACGGCGGTTCGGACTGTTTCGGAAGTCTAAACCAGGATAGCCGCCCCGCGCCGCGTCATGGATCACAGCTAACGCAAGAAATTTTCATAGCGTCTGATCGAACTACTGGAAATTTTGCCTCGGCGCTGGGCATTTCGTGGTCACACCAATTGGCCAGATAGCTATCGGTTTCGCGTACAGATCTTTTCGGCTAATTTCTACGGCCAATTTGGAGTTATATGGGAAATTAAGGATTTATGGACCCAATTGCCAAGTTCACCGCCGGTTTCCGGAAATTTCGCGACGGCCGTTTCCAGGAGCAGCGAGCGGCGTACGAAGCCCTGGTCGACCATGGCCAGCATCCGATGGCCGCGATAGTTGCCTGTTCGGATTCCCGAGTAGACCCGAGCATGCTGCTACAGGCCGACCTCGGTGATTTGTTCGTCATTCGCAATGTAGCCAACTTAGTGCCACCATACGAGCAGGAAGGCCAATATCACGGGACCAGTGCGGCGCTGGAGTTTGCTGTAAAATATCTTGAAGTGGGGCATGTCATCGTGCTTGGCCACGCCCATTGTGGCGGCATCCGTTCTCTTTTCGCGGACCACGCCCAAAAGATGGAGGGTAATACCTTTGTGACTCCGTGGACGAGTTTGGTCCGGTCCGCTCACCTTCCGGTCGAAGCCACCATGCCCGACGCCAACGACGATGAGAAAGCGCGAGTCTGTGAACAGAGTGCGGTCCTAGTCTCACTCGAAAACCTGATGACCTTTCCCGCTATCCGCCAGTCGGTCGGTGACGGCCGACTTCGATTGCACGGCTGGTACCTCGATATCCGCTCCTGCACCCTGCATATCTACAATTCCGACCGGCAACATTTCGAACACGTCGAATAGGTGCGCCGAGGTTCAGGCAACGGTTTTACTTGCGGATTTGGTCCTCTTGGGTGCGATTTTCGCCCGAATTTCGTCGACGGCACCCGTTGCTCGACCCTATCATCCACACTATGCAGAGTACGGCGACACCAATGGCGAAATCGGATAGCAGCGGCAAGCTATTGTTCAACGCCGTTTTGCGGTCGCACCGGTCACTCGGCCCTTTCGGCTTTCACGTACTCATGGCAATGGTTGTCCTGGTCAGCTTTACCGCAGGCATGGTGTTTTTCCTGATCGGCGCATGGCCCGTCGTGGGGTTTCTCGGTCTCGACGTTCTTTTGATTTACGGTGCGTTCAAGCTTAGCTACCGCAGCGGACGCGCGTTCGAAACCGTTCAGCTGTCGCCCGAAACCCTGGTTGTGCGCCGAGTGAACCCAGCAGGAAAGGTGCGCACTTGGCGGTTCCAACCCCATTGGGTCCGCGTGAACATGTCTAATCCGCCCCGTCATGAAAGTCAGCTTACGGTGTCGTCCCACGGCCGCCGGGTAACGCTGGGCGCCTTTTTGACCCCGCAGGAACGAGTCGAGGTGGCCGATGCGCTACGCGCGGCCCTCGGCAAACTCAATGCTATTCCTGACCCTGCTACGGCGCAGTAAATCCGAAAACGAATTTATTTCTCGGGCTTTCATGGTACGTCGCACGGAAAAATTTATAAGAAACGCTCACAATCATAATCAGGTAATATATGATGAAGATAGATAACAAATTTAAATTAGTAGTATAATAAAGAAGATATGTCATTTTTCACCGTCATAATCCCGACTAGAGATCGGCCAGATGAATTTCGTCTGGCGTTGGATTCAGTACTTTCGCAAACTTGTGCGGATGTCGAAATTGTCGTTGTAGATGATGGTACGGATGAAAAACCGAGAGAAGCTCTGGAGAAGATCAAAATTGATGTTGGCAGCAAAGTAAAATGGGTACATCTGGACCGAAGAACCAGAGGGCACGGTCGTTCGTTTGCCCAAAATTCTGGAGTAGCCGTATCAAGCGGTGAATATCTTTGTACCTTGGATGATGATGATACATGGATCGATGACGATTATTTGAAACGAGTGCGTAGTGTCATTGAGAACTTCGGGGATAGAGTCGATCTATACTTAACAACTCAGGTTGCATATTTAAACGGCGAGAAACAGACCGGTCCGGCTTGGATCGAAAGTCTTACCGATATTTATCGAAAAGAACGACGTACACCAAACAGTCAGGGCGTATTTTCAGTGGAAGTTGATGACCTGCTACGCTTGGAAGGATTTTGCCATCTCAACACCACCATTGTTCGTCGAGGTCTGTATGAGGCTGTGGGAGGGATTGACGAAAGTTTGCGCTATGAAGAAGATCGCGATCTGTATTTGAGATCGGAATTTCCTAGTTACGGGTCTT
>JAAXGF010000037.1 GCA_012267605.1 Alphaproteobacteria bacterium
GGATCAGACCTGGGCAGTTACGCCAAATCTTAAAACAAACCAGCACAGAGGGTGGTTTAGGGCCCCAATTGTCCGCACCAGATTATCCTCTCGAATCAGAGAAAGATTGGCATTTTGTTGTGTCGCGGTTGAAAACAGCGGTCGAAGTCCCCACGCTTATTCATCGCATTGGTGGCTCGAATCAGAATCGAGAAAGCGGTCGGCTGTATCCCCCTGGGGGACCCAGCATTCCTGTCGCTTCCCAAAAATCCGATAGCGCCTCGAGCCGATCAAATCGTACACGGCGTCCCTCACCCGTTCGGGAATAGCGAGAAAAACGGAGAATACCGGCCAAATCCCGTCCAGCCGCTTCGCTATCAATAGGGCCGCGGTGGACTTGTAATGTGCCTTGCCGTCCTGGATAAAGACGACCGATTCTGCTTTATCGCGTTGGGCATCCAATAGATTTTCTGCAAGTGAAGATTGCAATGGTGCAAAGTGAAATCGCTTATGTTTATCTCGCTTGATGACAAATTCTACACTGCTATTACATAATTTACATACGCCGTCGAACAGGATGACCGGTCCGACGATATCAGATAACTTAAGCGTTTCGCCATTGGTCCCAAGACTCTTTTTCTTGATCAGATTGCCGTGCGCTTCCGGTATCTCATCCTTGCAATAGGTACTCTGAACGCAATATTTGAGAGCCCATCGGCGTAGTTTTTCGGTACCGCGTCCGGTAGTCGGCTCGATAGTAGCGTTGGTGGAATCTGTTGCCACAAGGCGCACCAAACCCCATCCGCGCAACGTATTTATGCGCCGCATTAGCTGATCCCTCGGTATCCCCAGCGCGGAACCCAGTGTGTCCGGTGTATATGTTTCAAACGCCAAGCGGCACACGATGTCCTTGAGCACATCGTCCATCATCAGGACGACCAGTTGGTCAAGTTCCCGCGCTACGGCGAAAGCGTCTTGGATATCATCCGTGACAGAGTCGTTGGTATTGTCGGCCTTGACCGGCGCACTGAGAAGTAAATAGGCGACAGCAACGGCGAAATACTTCATTTGGCGATCACGCCTTCAGCCGATTACTTCCCTCCGGCTGATAAATTCGCTTTTCGGTCGTGCACCTAGCGAAGCTAGTTACTTTTTGGTCGAAGGGATTGCGATCGATTGGCGGTCCCGAGGGGACAGCGTGTTTGACCTCGTCGGCAATCGATTTGGCGTCTACCCAAGTGAATGATGTTGGAATCACACGATTACTCGGCGATCGCTGAATCAGCCGTCCACACAATTATAGTAATGGTAGGCAACAGAATCCTGGATTTGCTCGACGTGGTCGAGCTCGGCGGTCTTTCCGAACGACTGGCAATGATCGGATGCCATCCTGTCTGGATTCCGAAGCGTGCCCGTCTTCACGACAATGGAATTGGCGTCGCCGCTAATCTTATCCCTTTGCAAAACGAAGGGGGTGCATCCAACCAAAACAACCATCATGGCAACCAGCACAAATTCTCGCATCTTCCTCCCTCACTTCAATATGTTGACGACTCACTACGGCGCCATTAATAGCCCCGGCAACTCTATTGCTCGACTCGCTTCTTGCGGAAGCTCGTAGCGCCACGGGAGATGAAACCAAGAATTCTGTCCTGTCGGATTCATCCAAGCGCGCGGCTCGCGCTCGGGCGGGTCGGGGCACCAGGATCCCACATTCTCCGAATCGGATCGCCGCGCTAAACCGGAATAAATTAGTGTCTCCCCCAGGTCGCTTCCATCCGCAAGCATTACCCGCCCGATGATATGCGCAATGGAGCGATTTTCCCGTTGCTCGATTGTCATATCGTACAAATTGACGTCAAACCCAACATACCTCATAAGCAACATCCGGGCTTTAATGGCCAGATTCTTTTCGGCCATACACCTGCCCTCCAAACTCGGCGCGTCGACATCCGCCAAAGTTACGCGCGCGATGCCCCTGTCACCAACATCGGTTTGCGAATGCACCACAACCGTTGTTGTATTCACGACCCGAAATAGCTTTCCGGGCACGGGGCCGGGATTAACGTTTGAGCTCCAGGCAAGCTGTGGACATAACAAGAACAGAATGGCCATGAAAAGTCGTTTCATAAAGTAATGATATCATGACTTTTTGCACTGGCAAAAGCGCATTGAAGGCTAATCCGCTGGGGCTGATGTGAGGAGAAAAAACGAATAAAAGCCAAACGCTGGTGAGAAAAAAATGGGGTTGGCGATCCTCGCGCGAATCACCAACCTCACCATGATGGACAATTACTTGTAGAGTACAATCTCCACTGCACGGTTTAGATTGTTGCGTTCGCCATCCAGCGTTTTGACACGCGGATTGTCCTCTCCCGTAGCTTTGGCCTTAATTAGACTTCGGCTTACGCCGTTTGCGACCATTACACCAACCACGGCGTCGGCGCGGCGCTTTGAAAGCGCTCTGTTGTAGTCGGATTCGCCGGAGCGATCGGCGTGGCAGTGACACCGACCTTGGACGGACCGTGCTTCTTCACGCTGTTCACGGCCGTGTCAATGCGATTCTTCCCGGTTGTTCCAATCTCACTGCTGTCATGATCGAAGAAAACGACAAAGGTCTTCGGCCAAACCTCGGGCTTCGCCGGCTCAGGCGCTGGCGGAGTGGACTCGGGCATCGGCATGGGTTTCGCCGCTGTAGGAGCGGACCCAAGTGCCATAAGCGCCTCGGTAAAGCCGCTGCGGCACCGAGCAATATGGCTGGGCTGGCGATTTTCTTCTTGCTCCTGCATCCAGCAGTCGAACATGGCTTGGGCACGTGCGGCTTCCATCGGATTACGATCCTTGGCTCCGCTCTCCAGCGCCGCCACCAATTTTCCGCGGCCATCTGTTAATGCGCCTACCGAATCGCCTGGCAACGCCCGGTTCCCGATGTTTTCGGGTCCAACCATTTGACCACCGGCAATCATTTTTCCGCGCGTCGCGAATTCGTCGGAATCGCAGTAGTCGCCTTCCTGGAATTCGGATTCGGAAAGTGCAATATATTCGTAACTGCCCAGGTCTGATCCCGTCGAACACCCGCACCTGATGGATTTCTGCATGCGGTGGTGCTGGCGGGAGGTTTCAGAAGCGCAGTTTGGGGATCATCTGGATGGGATCGGGATGTGCCAGGGTATCGAGGACATTCCATCCCTGTTTTCTGGCGGTGGCGATGACGGAGCGCAGGTTGGAGAAGTCGAAGGCGCCTTGCAT
>JAAXGF010000238.1 GCA_012267605.1 Alphaproteobacteria bacterium
GGATCAGACCTGGGCAGTTACCGCCGTCGCAACGTTGCGCACCATGGCCGCGAGATTAATGCCATTGATGGTGCCATCGAGGACCTGTATTCGGCCTTGACCATTCAGACTTGAGACGATTTCACGCTCGCTTCGACCTTCACCGGAGACTTCGATCTCTAAATGACCAGTACCGGAAAGCCGGTCAAAATCTGCCGCCGCCGACAGCAACGGCTCGAACTGCACACTATCGACGCGAACGGACTTGAAAGTCTTGGGTGTTCCGTCACGCGCATCGAGTTGGATTCGCGCAGTGCCATTACCCTCGTATAGCGCCATTTCTCTCAGATAGACGACAAGATCACTGTCCTTGAGATGCACCTCCAATACGCTCTTTCCTATGTCGAACTCTTGATAGCGTATGGCTTCGGCGCTGAATGTAAGCTCGGCGTTCGCTAAGCCAAGCGGCGACACGTCAACTACCTCATCGCTCCAATCGGCAGGCTCGGCGGGATCACTGGATTGGACAGTCTCCTGGGGTGCCGTGGACGCAGGTTTAGGAAGATAGGGATCGAGAACCAGCGGGCCGGTCGCGAGTTCGGCGGTGATCGCTGGAACGGTGCCGTTCAGATCAATCAGCAGGGAACCGGTCGAAGAAATGTCATCGAGCAAGATTTTACCGTCGGAGATCGCGTAGCGTTTCCCGTCCACGGCCAACGCACCTGCGGCCCGAAACGGACCTAATCCGGAACCCGGCACCTCGATCGGCGATCCCGCCCAGGCCGCTAACTCGCGGATCGATGGAATGGCTATTTCGAGGTTTCCGTCAACCTTGGGCTGAGGTCCATTGACGACGCCACCGTCGAAGGTGAAGGAAACTGGCGCGCTGTCAATCTCTAAGGCAACGTTGGTTCGCTCGCCAGCGAGCAATTTCGCCGGTGTATCGATGCTCGCGGCGACGGCGATGGCCTGACCCTCATAGATCAGCGATCCATCAGCCGAAAATGGGCTGGCGAGATCGGGGAGATGCAAGGCCATATTAATTTCAGTCATCGAATACGTCGTTCCTGCGACATCGTCGACGTACGCTACGCGGCCATTCTCGATGCGTATGTCATCGAGCTTCAGGTTGCCGAGGGCCGGAGCGTCACCGGCCTCGCCACTATCCTCTGCCGGCGCCGACGCGCCAGTGTCGAAGACCCAGTTGGCGTGGCCTTCGGCATCGACTTGAAGATTGATCACCGGATCGACGAGGACGAATTTGTCGATTTCGATGGCCCCGCTCAGAAGGGGGAAAAGTTTCAGTTTCAGCTGAAGTTCCGTAAGCGTTGCCATCTCTGCCGGTTCGGCGCCCGGCGCATTCGCGAAGGCCACGTCCGATACAGCCAGTTCAAGGCTCGGCAACAACGAAAGGTGAATGTCACCGCCTATTGTCAGAGTGCGGCCGGTAGCGGCGTGCGCCTGCTCGGAAATCTCACTCCTATAGTCGTTGAGATCGATAAACTGGGGAATAACTAGCGCCGCGCCGACCAGTAAGACCAAGACAACGGCTATTCCGATAAGAGCCTTTTTCATGACGATCTCCGTATCCTCCCAAATTCCTGATCTACCAGTATGACATGCGCCACCAATGTGGCAGCTTTTCGACGCCGCACGCAGCTACAGTTCAACTCAGCTACCGGTTGGCTGGTACGCGCTTATCCACCAAAACATTAGTTGTTGTACACATCGGCTCGACACCTCCGCTAGTCGATGTTGACAGCCCAGCCGAGTTCGGAAACCCGGAGAGAAACTCTCGCCCCGTTTGGCTGGCGAGAGCTTCCCATAGGAACAGGCCCCGATTTTCCCGGGCAGCCAAGAACAGCTCTAGGACTTGGATTTGGGTGCGCCGTGGCCGATTGACTCGGACCAGCGATCCAAGACCTTTGCCGCGACATCGCGACCGCCGATGCCGAAGGCTATCGCCGTGGCGACGGCGATAGTACCGATAAGGCAGGTGAACGCCAAGGTAACGATCTCATCGGCGAGCCCCATTTGACGAAGGCCGATGGAGCCAGCCAACAATATGATAGCAACTCGCGCGATACTGGCCATCAGCGAGGCTTGCGCCGACTTCGAATTACCGATGGCATTGGCCGCAAGTTGCGCCAAATAGACTCCGACACCGATAATGACGACACCCATTAGAATATGGCTGGCGAATACCAGAAGATTCGACAACAGCTCAATCAGTGCCGTAAAACCCAATAGCCCAACGGCTTCGATGGCAGCGAACCACAAGATAACCGTCAGCACCAAGGCTCCCACCATGGCGGACGGTTTTGCTTTTCCGGCCAAGGCGCCCGATATACCGATTTTGGAAAGGATGTTGTCAAAGCCGGCAGCGGAAAGAACGGTGGTCAAAAGTCCCGACACGAAGCAACCCGCGATATAGGTCACGCCAAGCAGAATCAGCGCCGCGAATATGTTGGGCAGAGCGGTCAGAAAGCCGTTGAGCATTTGGCTTGCTGGATCGGATACCGCGTCGATTCCCAACGTGTTCACGCCGGCGATAAGAACCGGAACAAAAACCAGGACGTAAAGAATTAGGCCGATCAACCCGGTCACACCTTGCGGACCGAGAATTCCAGCCAGTCCGGCCTTTTCGGTCAGCTGATCGAGATTTGCCGCCCGCAGAAAACTTGTGGCGACTTGACGGACGACCTTGGCAACGAACCAGCCGACGAAAACGATGATTCCCGCAGCAAAAACGTTGGGTAGGAAAGCCAAGAATTTTTCGACCATGCCTTGGACGGGAAGCAACAACCCACCCAAATTGAGCGCGCCGAGGATGGCTGGCAAGAATAGTAAGAAGACCAACCAATATGCCGCTTCACCGAGGTTTTGTCTTAGTGAATCCTCACCCCTAGCATCGTCGTCTCCCGCATCCTCGGCTCCTTTGTAGCCGAGCCCCGATTTTTCGACCCCTTGGCAAACGATGACACGCGCTAGTTTGGCGAGCGCCCAAGCGATGACCAACAGGATGATGGGCCCGATGAGGCGCGGTGCATATTCGAAAAGTGTGTTCAAAAAATGGGTGATAGGTTGCGTGACGATCGTGAGTTCCAGGGTTTGGAAAAATGCGTTTAGAACGAAAAGCATGACCAGCCAGAAGGTTCCTCGTGCCAGTCCGCGTTCGAGCTCGGGGGCCTGTTTTTCGTCACCGGAAATTCGTCGGTTGAGCCCAGCCGCTCCCAGTCCGCGACCGACCGCCAGTGAGAAAATTTTGGCGATGAAGTAGCCGACGATAGGGATGGCAAAGGCGGCCAGGATTTTAGGTCCCCATGCGGCGATAATTTCGCTGAACTTGTTCATGTGTGTGTTAATGTCGATATCCATCTCAATCACCCCCTAGGATTTAATAGCTACATCTTGGTTTCTTCACGCTGATCAAGGTCCAACGAACTACCCCCGAATCTTCATCGGGTTGGCAATTCGCGTGGCAATTCGCAAATTTCAAAACGCGAAACGCATTTATTATGTTGCGCAGTCGTGCTGGACCCTTTCAGCTAGGATGCCTGAGCATTCAAACCTCGTTGATTCGCAAGTCTCGTGCCAAACGCTGTTCTTGCGTTTGGCATCTTTGTTGCAAGCATCTTGGTCGGAAGAAGAATTTCGTAACAAGGCGGCTCAAATCGTTGACGCAGTGAATCCCAATGACCATTGCTCAAGTTGCGGTTTTCGGTGCGTATTTGACGGATAATCGCCAAGGCGCACAGCGTCCGTGGGCTCATACGCCAATTCCCCATCCGCCACGCGTTTCTCTATTGCCGCTGTGGCAATCGTCAAAGGAGGTCTATTTCATGCTTCGGCTATCGTTGCTTTGCATAAATTTCGTCGGCGGCATTTTTCAGGCCAACCCAGTTCTTGCCCAAGGAGGGTTTTTCGACCAGGCCAAGGAACTGATGGGAAACGTCGATTCGGTGGCTCCGGGAGCCAGCGGTTTGGCGAGCAGCGAAATCGCGGACGGTCTTCGTGAAGCCCTTAGGGTCGGTACAGAACGAGTAGTTGGACAAATTGGTCAGACCGACGGGTTCAACGCCGACCCCGATATTCACATCCCGCTTCCCAGCTCCTTGCAAAAGGTCCAATCAGCTCTCGAAATGGTCGGTATGTCAGAGCTCGGGGACGATCTGGAATTGAAACTCAACCGGGCTGCTGAGGCAGCCACGCCGAAGGCCAAGCAAATGTTCGTCAATGCAATTTCGGAAATGACCTTGGAAGACGCGGAGGCGATTTACAACGGTCCAAACGACTCAGCGACCCAGTATTTTCGCAGCAAAATGTCGGCGCCTTTGATCGAGGAAATGCGTCCCGTTGTGGATGCCACCTTGTCCGAGGTCGGCGCCGTGCAAGCTTTCGACAGATTGATGGGAGAGTACCAGTCCCTTCCCCTGGTGCCCAATGTCAAAGCCGAGTTGACCACTTACGCCTTGGAAGAGGCGACGGATGGGCTGTTCTTCATGCTGGCACGGGAGGAGGCGGCAATACGCGAGAATCCCGCCAAACGCACCACAGAGCTGCTGCAAAAGGTTTTCGGCCAGTAGACCATTGGAAACCAACTCTTCGCCGATCGGAATTGACTTAAGGATGGTCCGAACCGATTTGCTCGACCGCCTGGAAGTTGAGCGATCGCGGAAACGCCTCCACTTAACTTTTCACTCGGAACAACCTATCTATTGATAGGCAACAACATTGAGTCCAAGAGAATGCCATGAGTAAGTCTGACGAAATTCTTGATGTCGCGGAGGGTTTTGCACGGGAGCGAGGATATAACGGTTTTAGTTTTCGTGACATTGCCACCAAGGTCGGTATCAAGAGCGCCAGCGTACATTATCATTTTCCAACCAAAGGCGATCTCGGCGAGGCTCTCGCTCGCCGTTATGCCGACCGGTTCTTTTCGGAGCTCGGCGAGCCCACGGCAGTAGCGTCCGCTCGGCGGCGTTTCGCGCGCTACGTCGGTACGTTCCGCAAAGCCCTGACGGTTGATAAGAAGATGTGTCTTTGCGGCATGCTCGGCGCTGAGGTGGCGTCTTTGCCGCCAGCAGTCGTGGCGGAGACCGACCGTTTTTTTACGCGCAACATCGACTGGCTACAAGCCGCATTTCCAGGCGGCGCAAAGCGGACTCGACGACGCGCGATTTTTATCCTGGCCACGCTTGAGGGCGCCATGGTTATCGCCAGAACATTTCACGATGCCGAGGCCTTTGATGCCACCACTGCTGAATTGGCTTCCGCGGTTTTGGATTGACTTTGATAATGTTTCGTCCCGCGATGGCTCTCGCGGTTTTGCTAGTTTGCATCCCAGCAAACGCATCATCTGGGAATTTGGACTACCACGAAGCTGAGCTGGCGCGGGTCTCGGCTTGGCTAAGAGATGTTGAAATGATCGCACGTGTAAACTCCGACCCAGTCCTTCGGACAATCGTGCCGGGTACCATTTTCCGATATCACACCGGATGCGCTCTACCGGGCAACGAAACTACCTCAGGCACGGGTTATGCAAGCGGTGGAGGAATTGAAGGGCATGCGGTCCTTGACTCGCTGGATCCATTGCCACCGGCCATGGGCGTAGGCCATGCGCAGGTTGTTGTCGAAGATGGTTCTGAGCCGCC
>JAAXGF010000212.1 GCA_012267605.1 Alphaproteobacteria bacterium
CGCCTTCGATCCGAAATACCCCACCGGCTGCTCCCCTCATGTGAGAGCGCCTATACAGTCAAGCCCGGATCAACAACGTGCGTCGTGCCAACGGCGAAACGCTGCCGCCAGCGAAAAAATCAGGACGCTGTCAGAGTTGAGGCACCTGGGCAGTTACGATGTATGTTTGAACGAAATCTTTGGTGAATTGCTATTTTCCCAGCCGATTCGCTAGGCCGCGCGTGCGGCGCTATGCGCTTCGTGTTATTCTCTTTGTGGGGATGTGTGACGGCTTCGGATCGTAGCCCGAATGCCGCCATCGGAGGAGCCCAACGTGAAGCTCAAGATTGCGACGCGAATTTCGCTGGTAATTGGCGCGCTGCTCTTTCTTTTCTTCGTCACGAGCATCGTCGCGTTGATTTTGACAATGGAAATTGCCGGCGAAACCGCGCAGTTGATCGGTCTCAACCAGTACGATGACGACGTCTTCAGCGACATTGAGGAATCGCGGCCAGATTACGAGGCGGCCATTCTCGGCTACGCGCGCGACGGTAACGAGATCGATCGTAAACGGGCATACGTGCTCGGCTCAAAATTAGATGGGCTGGCCGAGCAATTCCGGGAAAA
Source organism: Alphaproteobacteria bacterium (assembly GCA_012267605.1). GTDB lineage: Bacteria > Pseudomonadota > Alphaproteobacteria > JAAXGF01 > JAAXGF01 > JAAXGF01. The sequence continues at coordinate 607 of JAAXGF010000212.1, forward strand.
TCACGGCAATTCGCATTATGAACACCTTGCGCGGCCGCTCGTTGGCTTCGTCGAGGAACTCACGGCATTCGGTAATGAAATTCTTCAGGTCGTCGAGACAACCGGCGCGGAGCGGTTTCGGGAAGAACATGCTGGGAGCGAGTTGGTGGATCGATTTCAGGCGAGTCGCCAGAACATCGAGAGGTACCTTCATACCATCGGCTTTGGCGCTGCCGATGAGGGCGTGGCGGCCGATCGGATCGACCATTCGATTTCCAAGGCATTGTTGTACCTGCTTTCGATGACCGCTTTTGGCGTCATCATTGGAGGAATTGCCGGCGTCGTGCTGACAAAGGGTTTGGTCCGTCCGATCCGTCAGCTCATCGACGGTGCGGAAGCCATCGGCCGCGGTACCCTTGATCACCGAATCCCGACGTCGTCCGACGACGAGATTGGCCAGCTCGCCAGATCGTTCAACCGCATGGCCGAAAACCGCCAGCAAGCCGAGGAGGTGCTTCGCGATTTGGCGCACCACGACCCCTTAACCCGGCTGCCGAATCGGGCGCTATTCCAAACTCGGCTTGACGAAGCGCTCGACAACGCACGCCGAGTGGACCGCAGAGTGGCGCTCCACTGCCTCGATCTGAATAAGTTCAAGCAGGTGAACGATACCCTCGGGCATCCAGCGGGCGACAAATTGTTGAAGCAGGTCGCCGCTCGGCTTCTCGGCTGTATACGCGTCACCGATACGGTGGCCCGCCTCGGCGGCGACGAATTCGCCATCATACAGACGAACCTTGAGAACGATGGCGGAATCGATCATTTGGCGAGTCGTGTCCACCAGGCCATTTCCGAACCGTTCGACCTCGACGGCGAACAGGTGTTTACCGGCACCTCGATCGGAATTGCGGTCTATCCCGGCGATACAACCGATTCAGAAAAGCTGCTCAAGTTTGCCGATCTCACGCTTTATCGCGCGAAAAATGAGTCGCGCGAAGCGGGCGGTCTGAAATTTGTGCTTTTCGATCACGAGATGAATACCGAGATCGTCGCCCGCAAGGCAATGGAGGATAGTCTTCGGCACGCGTTGGACAATGACGAACTCTACGTCGCCTACCAGCCGCAGATTGATCTCGCCACCGGCGATATCGCTGGCGCCGAGGCGCTGGTGCGCTGGGACCATCCGGAGCGAGGCCCCCTTGCACCCGATAAGTTTATTCCCGTTGCCGAGCAATCGGGTCTGATCAGCGCGCTGACCGAATTCGTCATGCGGCGAGCCTGTGCCTGTGCGACCGGTCTGCAAAAAACCGGTTTGCGGATGCCTCGGATCTCCGTCAATCTTTCCCCGGTGGATTTCAAACAAAAAGACCTGATACCGATATTGACCAGGATACTGGACGAAAGCCGTCTCGACCCAGCGTCACTCGAGCTGGAAATTACCGAGGGCATGGTTATGTGGGGGATTGAATCGGTGATCGAGACACTACAGGCGCTGAGTGACCTCGGTATCGAGTTGGCAATCGACGATTTCGGCACCGGATATTCGTCGATGAGTTATCTAAAACAGTTTCCGGTGAACCGCCTGAAAATCGATAAATGCTTTGTGCAGGGAATTGAATCCACTTACGAGGACGCGTGCATCACCAAGGCGATCATCAAACTGGGGCACAGCTTGCGTTTAAAGGTGGTTGCCGAAGGCGTTCAAACTCAGGAACAGCTTGATTTTCAGCAGGAAAGGGATTGCGACGAAATTCGGGGCTACTATGTGAGCCGGTCGCTGACAGCCAGCGCCTTCGCCAAGTTCGTCGGCGAGCATGGTGCCGCGCAATTCCAGCGTCCCGCCGCGCAATCTGCCTGATCACAACTTTTTCGCTTTACTCGGCCACCATTGGCCGTTCATCGCGCCTAACCCGACTTCCGCAACTCTGGGGT
>JAAXGF010000034.1 GCA_012267605.1 Alphaproteobacteria bacterium
AGTTGCGGAAGTCGGGCTAGTCGAGACTGGTGCGGGTGCGACCCTGGGCCTCGTTACTCAAAATGGCAGCATGATTGTGCTCGACGAGAATACGCGTCTCGTGCTCGCTCCCGAACTCGAGTCGATGGAAAATGGGGCTGACAAATTAGCACTTCTCGACGGCAATCTGGTTTTTGTAAACCGCCTCGATCAAGGTAAATCTGCGCCCCATCTTCAACTTCTCACTGCGATGGCGCGACTCGATGTCGAGGGTGCCGGCACGGTTGGCCATTTGATATTCCGCGGAGGATTGGGAGAAGTGGTTTTGCACCCTGGCTACGATGGGACGGTTGGAAGCATCCGAATCGAGAGCCAGGGCAATGTGTTGCTGCTGGACCATCCGTTCTCGAGTGCGAGTTTCGGTAATGGTATCGCTGGCATCTCGTTCAGCACGGACACAGGCGCCGACTTGAGTTTTGCCAGCTGGCTGCCGTTCTTTCAAATAACGGCCGCGGGAAGCACTGGCGACGAAACACCGACCGATGCGGTTATCGACGTAACTGGAGACATTAAGGCTGAGTCGACCATTGGTGGGGAGATTGTCGCCACCGCGTCGGATACGCCTCCCGGGCCATCGCCGGCTCAGTTCATCGCCGAGACGACTCGCGATGACGAAATGGTCGCCGATGAGATTTCAGCACCTGTGCCTGCGGACATTTTTATTCTTCCTACCATGCCGAACGATTTCGCACAGTTCACCGATCAGACTCCGGGTGGCGTCGGTACGTTGGCTGCAGCTCTCCTCGGAGGCTTGCCTGATCTCCCCATTGTCTCCAACTCGGTGATTTTCGTCGGTGACCTGGATCCCTCGGCGGCATTTTTTGGCGGCATCGATCTCGGCACTGTCGATGGCATTCCGTTCATCCTGGGAAATGGTGTGCTCATCACCAGTGGAGAGGCGCCACCCGGGTTCAACAATAATGTGTCTGATTTCACCTTTCCCGCCGGCTTGGTGGGCGATGGGGATCTTGATGCTCTATTGGTAGAAAATGGTTTGCCTGGTGATACAACTGATTCGACATCGCTGACCTTCACCGTCAAAGCGACATCGGAGACCCATGCAATTTTGTTTGCCTTTGTCTTCGCCACAGAGGAGTTCCCCGAGGAAATTGCAGGCGACATCGCTGGAATATTTGTTGATGGCGAAAACTATCTGTTTTTCCCAGACGGCGCCCTGGTGCGGTACGACTCTGAGAACAGCGATCGGAACCTGGTCGACAATACTCAAAATTTAAACGGTGGCGTAAGTCCATTGTTGACCGAATACGACGCCGTTTCGCGACCGGCAATCGTCGCTGCGCTATTCGACCCTGACGAGACATCGCACACTATTCGGGTAGCGATTTCGGACACCGGAGATCAAGTACGTGACAGCGGGCTATTCCTCGCTACGTTAGGTATCATTGGCAACGATACGCTTGGCGGTCAGGGAAACGATACCTTGGCCGGAAGCAACGCTGACGACACAGTCATTGGTGGCGCTGGAGCAGATCTCATTTTTGGCCTCGGCGCCAACGATAGCCTCGACGGTGGTGACGGCGAGGATACTCTGGACGGCGGTGTCGACGACGACAATTTGAGTGGCGGTGCCGGTGACGACATCTTGAATGGTGGTCTGGGCGCCGACGTGTTGAACGGCGGATTGGGCAACGACCTGCTCACCGGCGGTGCTGGGAACGACGTGCTGGACGGCGCCAGCGGTGTCGATTCCGCCGAGTATGCCACAGCGACCGCGGGAGTCTTCGCCGACCTGACCCAGTCGATGGCGGTAGGTAATGTTTCGGTCGGCGCCGATCTTCTGATCGAGATTGAAAATGTTCTCGGTTCCGCCCACGACGACACCATCACCGGCGACGAATTGTCGAATCTTCTCGACGGTGCGTCCGGCGGCGATCTTCTGGACGGTGGCGCCGGCAACGACACCTTGCTTGGTGGCGGTGGGGACGACACCTTTATTGGTGGTCTGGGCAGTAACGAATTGTCCGGTGGTACCGGTAACGATACAGCGGACTACACGGCAGCAACAGCGGCTGTTCTAGCTGATCTTTCGGCGGGAATGGCAACAGTGGGCGTGGCGGTTGACGCGTTGGCTGAGATTGAGAACTTAGTGGGTTCGGATTTTGCCGACGAGCTTACCGGCGATGGTGCAAACAACTTACTCGAAGGCGCCGCTGGAGATGACACTTTGGGCGGTGGATCCGGGAACGATACGCTTGATGGTGGTGAGGGGTTTGACATCGCGGACTATCGTAGCTCAGGAAGCGCCGTCATGGCTTCTCTGACGCTTGGTGCCGCGGTTTTGGCGCTTGAATCTGATACGCTAGGCGACATCGAAGCCTTATTTGGATCGAACCACAGCGATGTTCTTTCGGGTGACGGTAACGCCAATCTGATTGAAGGGAACGGCGGAGACGATACGGTTGATGGCGGCGGTGGTGCCGATACCCTCGACGGGGGTGAAGGCGTCGATACGGTGACCTTTGCGGCAGCCAGCCAATCGGTGACAGCGTTCCTGGCTACCCAGTCAGTTTTGAGTGGCGGCGCGTCTATCTCCGTTTCGAGGTTTGAGAACCTCGAGGGTTCGGTGTTCGCCGACGTCCTGTTCGGAGATGGCCTGGCAAATTCGTTGTTGGGCCTCGCCGGGAACGATTTCATATCTGGCGGCGCCGGTGCCGATATCGTTGAGGGCGGAACCAGTAACGACATGCTCGACGGTGGTGCCGGAAGTGATGTGCTCAGTGGTGGCGGCGGGAACGATACAGCCAGCTTCGGCGCCGCGGTATCGGCATCTCTTGAGACCGGAGTCGCAGTCGATGGAAGTGGGGGTGTCGATGTTTTGACAGCGATCGAAAATTTGACCGGCTCGAACTTTGACGACGAATTGGTCGGAGACGTGGGCGCCAATTCGCTCCTCGGGCTCGATGGCGACGACTCCCTAAATGGAGGTGATGGCGAGGATTCTCTGGCCGGGGGTAACGGTGCCGATACTCTCGACGGTGGTGAGGGCGTGGACACTGCCAGCTTTTCCGGGGCGTCTGAAGGTGTCGATTCTTCGCTGCTCGACGCGACTGCTTCCACCCTGGCCGGCAACGGCGACACTGATACGTTGCTGAGTATTGAGAACTTGCTCGGCTCGGATTTCGCCGATCGCCTCGCTGGCGACGCGAATGATAATCACCTTAACGGTGGCGCCGGTGACGATACCCTCGATGGTGGGGTCGGTCGAGACACATTGATTGGCGGCGCTGGAGCGGACGAATTCCTGTTATTCGATTTGTCCGACCCAGGGGGGCCGGCACCCGATATCATAAGCGATTTCTCCACTGGGGCGGACCGTTTACTGACAGATTTTCCGGTTGGTGGATTGCTAACCGAAAGGGGATTTGTTTTTGACACGGGGGTTTTGACCAAAAAATCGTTTTCTGCAATCGACGAAGCATACGACGGCACGAACGGGACGAGCAAATCCTACAACGCTAACCCGACTTCCGCAAC
>JAAXGF010000277.1 GCA_012267605.1 Alphaproteobacteria bacterium
CATGACCCTGCCGCAACAGCCCACACCGCGGATCTGCGCCTGACGGCCCTCGATTCGCCCCCTCCATTTGGCGCCCTGTAGTGCCGACCTTTGGAGGTCCGATTGTGGAAAATCAATGGGTTAGCATCTTCGCGACCCCAGAGTTGCGGAAGTCGGGCTAAACCGTATAGCAAATCACCGAAGCCGAACGAGACCGCTCGCATCGCGAGAAGCAAATGATGATGTGCGCGAACATCGCTCACCCGATCGCTATTGGTTCCCACATCACACAAGTTTTGAGTGATCGACCGGATGGAATCTATGCTATCAAGTTCCGATGGCACGCACGCTCCTATGCTTGTCCGTATTGCTTCTGATCTCCGGTTGCGCGGCTTGGCGCGGGGAACGACCGGATACAGCGCAGGCTGCGGTCGCCGAGCTCGCGGCACAGGGTGACGCCGAGGCACAAACCGCGCATGGCTTAAACCTTGAATGGGGGCACGGAGTCGGCCAGGACTATGTGCTGGCGGCGGAGTGGCACGTGCGCGCGGCCAAACAGGGCAACCCTTTGGCCGCCTATTATCTAGGCCAGCTATTCGAGCGCGGCTTGGGCGTTGAACAAGACTATCGAATGGCCGCTGGATGGTACCGCCGTGCCGCCAAGGCGGGAAACGCAAGCGCGCAGTTCAAGTTGGGAAATCTCTACGAACACGGTCTCGGCGTGAGACAAGACTATGACGTGGCGACCCGCTGGTATCAACGTGCGGGCGCCCATTGGCTGCCCGAAGGAACCTATCCGCCCGGCGCGGAGCGCGTCCTCGGACCAGCACGTCCAACCCCCAAACTTAGGCCGCCGAGGCTCGAATTGCTAACCCTCGTTCCACCCGCACCCGCCGGGGCTGGTCACTCAGCGCCAAAGGATCCAGCGATGGCGACCACCATCGCCGTCAAACAGATCGACGATACTCCAATCGAAAGCGCGTCGCCCGACCTGGCCACCTTATGGTGGGCACATATCGCCTCTTATCGTCACCGCGACCGAATCGCCATCGGCTGGGAGAAACTTTTGTCACAACACCAGGAACTATTGAGCCCCCACGGGCTCAGTGTGGCCCGTGTGGATTTGGGACCCGAAAAAGGCATCTTCTTTCGATTGCGGGCCGGTCCCCTACCAAACCGCGCCGCCGCCATGGCCCTATGTAGCGCCTTGCGCGCCCGCGAACTCTACTGCGCACCCGATCATAACGGTTGAACCCACACCCCACCCCGGTGTCTCTTTTGGCGCTGTTTCGGCACTCGTTTTTCCGCGGGGTTTGGACGAATAGATCGCATTTTAAGTAAATTGAAATAAAAACTATAGAAATAATAAACCAAGTATATAGTTAATTTCTTTTTTCGTCGATTAAGAAAATATTATTAATTGCCAAGTAAATTCACCTCATCACCATTGGCAAGGCCGCGCGCTCGTGGCCCTGCCCTCGAATGAGGACGCGTGTCCCCGTACCCTGATCCCCCTTGCAATGCCCCGGGGCACGCGTCCTCGACCGACGCGATGAGGAGTGTCGCGAGAATGAGCGAAGCAAGCGAAAAATTTGCAGCCCAAGAAGATCGGGTCGGTCAGCTTGCTACAAATTTGGTAGCGGAACTGGGACTTGAAGGTGCCGTTTCGGTATGCCGAAACAACCATTGGCTCGGAGTCCTCAAGAGGATCGAAAATCAGCCGATGGCAAAACACGATTCGGAAAGCGTTGATCGAGCGCGTACGGCCTAGACCTTTAAATCGCGCGGACGCTAGACCCCTCACCAAACTATTTTCCAGCCTTCCTCAGTCAGGCGCAAACGCACTTCCCGTTGATACATCATGCCGCGCTTGCGGATGTGTGTATGAAGGATAGCCTCGTTTCCATCGATTTCCTCCGATCGGATCACGGTAGGAAGCTGCGTGCCGATTTTTCCCACTTCGATCAATAAGGATCTGGCGTCCATCGCGTTGAGGCGTTTTCGTTCATTGTCTGAGCTCGCCCGGGACATCAGTGTATTTCTAATATCCTTGGCCATGGTTTTTCGCGATGCGGGATCGAACAATTCCAAGGTTTCCCCCCACTTGCCCTGGGATTGAAGTAGCAGCATTTCTTGGTAAACGGCGGTGGGCGACGGAAGTTCTTCCGCATTCGTGAAAGCCGCACTAGCCATGAGAAATGACAGCGCGATTGATACGACGGTCCCTAAAGTCACGTTGAATTTCGGAATTCGGCCAATCGGTAAACTCACGTCAGCAATTTCCTTACGGTCGCGGGCGAAATCTCGTGGCCTTGGCGAACGATAACGAAAAGCGCCTTCGCCTGAACCTCGGTGCCCGGGGCCGGATTGGTGTGGATAGTTCCATCTTGCGAAAGAAATGCGATCGCTGTGCCGGCTTTCATGGTCATTACCGCGGTGACGACGTCAATCCAACTCTTGCCGGCGATGACCACATCGTAGCGAATGCAGGAATCACCGTGACCGGTGAACAAATTGGCAAGAATTTCCTCCGTGCCTGGGGCAACAAGCGCGCGCACCACGATCTCCGGATAAAACCGTATTGGCCGTACGACGATATCGGCGCCGGCGCTGGCGAGGCGGTCGCGGTTGCTCGTGGCTACGCACTCGGCGACAATCTTCGCTTTGCTCTTCTGCTCCTTAAGACGGTGCAATATGTCGAAGGTAGCCGAGTCTGAATTCGGCTCGCCTTCCTGTCTTGCCAAAACGATGATGATCGCCGCCTCCGTCACGCGTGCATCCCTCAATACGGCGGGATCGTTCGTATGCCCACTGTAGTGGACAACGCCGATGTCCTGCAGACGTTCCGGCAAACCGTCGGGGAACATAGTGGTCACGATCATGACCGGCGACTCGCGATAGCGTTCCACGGTACGAAATTCGCGCACAAGCCGATTGAAATACTGAATGGGATTTATTCCCGGCGCGTTTAGCAAGACGATGTGATCCTTCATCTTCCATCTCCATAGACCGCGGTGCATTTTGATTCTCCGGACGGCACGGTATTCGAAGTACTCGGCCGCGCCTTGGAAAACCACGAAGATGCCCCCGGCATAGATCAACGCGACGGTGGCCGCCCGCCCCCATGGCGTACTTGCCGACAAATCGCCGTACCCCACGGTCACCACCGTCGTGAGGGTGAGCCAAACGGCGTCACCGGGCGGCAAACGCTCAAACACCATCATAGCCAGCGTGTGCAGGGCGAGCACGATCTCCAGGTAGAGCGCCGTCCGTCCCAGAGTCTCGCCGATGGCCTGTCGGTGCGCGAGCCGCAGGAATCGAACCCACCGCATTCGGCGCAACAAGAGTGTCAACATTGATTTCGCTGGCCACCCAAATTTGTTTTGCGGATGATGGCGGACAGTGGCAATTCTGTCCATCCACGCGATTGCGTACGGGGTTAGCTGTACCGAACTGCCTGGGCGTGGAAATTCGTACAATCGCGATCAGGACCTCGAAACGATCGTATGGCCCTATCCGCGCAGCACGTGCTAACTTCCTCCTAGGCGAATGAGTTGGGAGATTGCCATGGAAAACACTGCGGGATTCCTTGGGTTTGCCAAGAAATTCCTTGTGTTAGTTGATAAATGCGTATCCGCCGTGCATTTGCGAAATCGCGTGGCCGTCGTTTTGGCCGTCTGTTGTATGGCCAGTGTTCCCATCGGCGTCCAAGCAGCCGAGGAGCGTACGTATATTTTGGCCACGGCGACCAATCGCGGCACCTATTATCCGGTGGGTGTTGGTCTCGCCACCCTGGTCAAGATTAAGCTCGAACCAAGAGAAAACATTTCTTTGGCTGCAATCAGCTCAGCGGGGTCTGGCGAAAATCTTAAGCTGTTGCGCGAAGATCAGGCGCAATTCGCCATCCTACAAGGGCTTTTTGGTGCTTGGGCCTGGCATGGCGAAGGCGGGCTCGTGGGAGACGGGCCGCAGCGACACCTTCGATCGGTTACCATGCTGTGGCACAACGTAGAGCACTTCATCCTCCACCGTGATTACGTCGCTACGGGAACGATCGAGGACATAACCAATTTAGCGGGCGAAAAATTTTCCATTGGGCAACGAAATTCAGGCACCGAAGGATCTGGATTGCGAATTCTTGAGGGGCTTGGGATCGACGCGGAAGCCAGTTTTGAGATCGCCCATCTTGGCTATGGCCCAAGCGCGGAAGCCTTGCAAAACAGTACGATCAAGGGAATGAACGCGCCCGCTGGTGTTCCAGTCGCCGCAGTCGCACAAGCCTTCGCGGCCCTCGGCGACGACATCGCAATTCTCGGATTTACTCAGGATCAGATGAACCGAGTCAATGGTGGATACAACTTGTGGTTTCCCTATGTGATTGACGCCGAAACCTACCCCGGGCAAACCGACGCGGTCACCACGATCGCCCAGCCCAACTTTCTGGCCGTGCGCGACGACGTGGATTCGGACGCTGTCTACCGCATCACCGAGGTGATTTACGAGAACCTGTCGTTTCTCAACAACATCCATCGCGCGACACGGGGCATGGATATCGCCAAGGCGGTCGAGGGACTGCCGATACCACTTCATCCCGGTGCCGCCCGCTTCTACAGGGACAACGACATTCCGATCCCGGCGCATTTGGAACCCGAGTAGACACTCCGCGGGTCCCAAAACGCCATGGCCGAATTGAGACCCGGCGAAACAGCGGTACCATTCAGGGCTCCCGTCGATAAGGCGGTGTTCGCCATCGGCGTTATCGTCTCGCTGGCCCACATATATTTCAATACTTTGGCGACCCTGCCCGAGCTATGGACGTCGGCGCTTCATTTCGCCGGCTTCGGGCTAATGTGTGCGTTGGCCACACCGTTTTGTCCAGCGCGCGGTCGGCGCGCGCAAAAATTCATCCTATTGTGGGATTTGTTCCTCGGCACACTGGCCATCCTCGCCGTGCTCTATTTACTCATGGCAGAGGACAGTTTCTACGCTCGCGGATCAAACTTCATACTGTCGGACTGGATATTCTCGTCGATCTGCGTGGTACTCGCGGTCGAATTTACCCGCCGCACCAGCGGATGGATCATTCCAATCCTCGTCGTGGTGTCCCTGGGCTACGTTACGTGGTGGGGCCGCATGGTCGACGGGGTTTTGCACTTTCCCGGCCTATCCGTGGAGATCGTGCTGTTTCGCCAATACTTTAGTGGCGACGGAATGTTCGGTCCCATCGCTCGAATATCTTCAACCTACGTCTTCATGTTCATTCTCTTCGGTGCCTTTTTGCTGCGCTCCGGCGCCGGAGACTTCATCATCGACATTGCCCGATGTGTGGCCGGCCGAATGGTCGGCGGACCTGGTCTAGTGGCGGTAATCGGCTCCGCATTAATGGGATCGATTTCGGGTTCCGCGGTGGCCAACACCGTGTCCACCGGCGTCATCACCATTCCGTTGATGCGGCGGAGCGGATTTCCGCCCCGCTTTGCCGCTGGGGTAGAGGCTGCCTCCTCCACCGGGGGGCAACTGATGCCCCCGATCATGGGCGCCGGTGCATTCGTTATGTCTACCTACACCCAGATTCCGTATTTGGAGATTATCGCGGTGGCGTTGCTGCCAGCCCTTCTGTACTTCATTTCGGTGGCATTTTGGGTGCGTATCGAGGCCATGAGACACGGTCTCGGAAAAGACTCTGCGGAGGGACCAACACTCTCAAAGGTCCTGCGGCGCGGCGGACATAACCTCATACCGATAGTCGTGCTAGCGGCCATGCTAATAGTCGGTTTCACGCCGACCTACGCCGCCGGCCTTGCCATCCTCTCCACCATCGCGGCATCCTGGTTATCGGCTAATCCCATGGGGCCTCGGGCAATCATCGAGGCCCTCGCTAACGGTGCCCGAAACATGGCTGGCATGGCCGTGTTACTGGTCGGCGTCGGCATCGTCGTCAACGTGGTCACGACCACGGGAATCGGAAATACCTTCTCGCTCATGATCGCCGATTGGGCGGGTGGCAGTCTGGCGCTGACCATTTTGCTGATCGCCATCGCGTCATTAGTACTCGGCATGGGCCTTCCGGTTACCGCCGCCTATATTGTCCTCGCTACCCTGTCGGCACCGGCGATATACGACCTCATAATTCAGGCGCAGCTGATCGACTCATTTGTGGACGGGAACATGCCACCGGCAGCGGCGGCTGTCTTGGCATTGGTCATGCCCGACCAGGTGGGTCAGCTCGACGGCCCGATGTCGCGAGCCGAAGCGGGTGCCATGGTAGCGGCGATCCCTTGGGAATTGCTGCATTCGGTAGCCGATCAGGCCCTCGACCCAGTGGTGCTCACGGCGGCGCTACTTTCCGCCCACATGGTGATCTACTGGTTGTCCCAAGATAGCAACGTCACTCCCCCCGTGTGCCTGGCGGCGTTCGCCGCGGCAACGATTGCCGAAACCGCGCCGATGAGAACAGGTTTCACAGCCTGGAAGATCGCCAAGGGTCTCTACGTCGTGCCGGTGTTGATCGCCTATACGCCACTGCTCGGTGGGGACATTGCCGAAATGATTGAAGTTTTCGTCTTCGCGGTACTCGGAATCTACGCCTTGAACGGCACCATTGGTGGCCATCTCGAATCCCCTCTAAATTGGGCGTCGCGCCTGTTGTTGGGAGGGTGTGCGGGCGCCATGCTGTGGCCTGGCGCGAGCCTTGCCCACATCGGCGGCGTAGCCCTTTTTGCAATCATCTTCGCGATCAATCTACGCGCAGCAAAAAAAGCTTAGTGAGTGATGACCCGAATGGCTTGGCCGATAGTCAGGCCGAGAACATCCGACGCGCGACCCTGGTTGACCGCGATCTCGACCAACCCGTTAGCATTCTCGTACCAGAAGGCGTGTCCTTCGGGCACTGCGGAAAAGGTACGCGCATAGCGCAATGGTCGGCCTTCGGCGGTCTCCAAGTCGGCGGCACCGAGGGTTCCGGCACGCAACCCTGTGATGGCATTTCCGAAATGATCGATATAGACGATCTCGGCAGCGTCCTCTGGCCAGCCCCGGTCCGGACGCGCCTCCCGTGGCAGCCCATGTGGCGTCTCCCCCCGTGCGAGACGGGCGGCCACGGGCGCGAATACATCGCGACCGTGAAAGCTGGCGGATACATGGTCCGGATTCCATTCAATCGGCCAACACCGCGAACCATTGCGGCGACGGGAAATTATGTCGAATAGTCCGTTGTCGGGGCCGACGAACCAGCGCTCGCCGGCGAACACGGCGACGGCCTCCCTTCGGGCGTCGCCAACCCCCGGATCGACGACGCAGAGGAACACGCTCGCGGACGGAAATTTCGCCTGATATGCCGCCAACAGGTATGCCGCAGCGCGCGGGTTATAGTGTGGCAAATCGTGGAATAGATCGACGATGGGGATACCGGGTGCTTCGCTGTGCAACACCGCCTTCATCTGACCGACATACGGCCCCTCGGAGCCGAAGTCGGTCGCCAACACAATCATTGGGCAAGGACGGGGCGTCGCCTCGTTCTGAATCATTCGCCAAGTAAATGAAGAGTGAGCCAACGATGGTGCGGACGGGCGCGGTGTTCGAACAGGAATACACCTTGCCATGTCCCAAGGGCGAGCCGCCCTTCACTGAGCGGAATGGATAGCTGGGACTGGGTCAAAGCAGCACGGATGTGCGCCGGCATGTCGTCCGGCCCTTCGGAGGTGTGACGGTAGAGCGCGCCATCCTCGGGCACGACGCGCGAAAAGAAATCCGCGAGGTCCCGTTGGACGTCGGTGTCAGCGTTTTCCTGTATCACGAGAGAGGCCGAGGTGTGCTCAATGAACACGGTAAGTAGACCCGCTTGGACAGACTGGGCCTGAAGCCAATTTTGGAGGGCGGATGTGACCTCGTAGAGACCCTTACCACGGGTCGACACGGAGAGCCGATGGCTGAACTGACGCATGACAAATAACGTAATGTTGGGATCGACGAACCTACACCGTTTCCCAGACACGTCCAAGTGGTCGCGCCGCCAGCGCCCATCTACGCACCGTACGAATTTTCAGTTCGTTGATCGCCGCGGGTTCTTGCAAATTTGGCACCCATTTACCATATCTCAAACGTAACTGCCCAGGTCTGA
>JAAXGF010000146.1 GCA_012267605.1 Alphaproteobacteria bacterium
CGAGGTTTTTAGAAGTGTCCACGTGGAAGTATGATCCATCTGGGAAATTCGAGCGATTTAGTCTAGGCTCTGAGCCAGAGGCCGAACGAATCCGTGGCTGCGAAGGTAAGCGATGTTGTATCTCACACGCAAAATCGGCGAATCCGTTGTTATCAACAATACGATCGAACTCACTGTTGTCGAAATACGCGGAAAAACCACAAAGTTGGGCTTCACCTTTCCACCCGAGGCCTCAGTATTACGGAAGGAAATCGTCGATCATATCCGCGAAGAAAACCTGGCAGCCGCCGGCTCGGAAGGTCAGTTGCTGGAAAAAATGAACAAGACCGACGGACAGCAGTAAAACCGACCGCCACTGTCCATCGTTTTAAATGCGTGAATCTATTGGACGGTGCGCAGCAGCTCCTTCGGAATTCTCCACTGTAAACAATACACAGTACTAATCTCAAAGATCGAAATGATGCGAATATTCGCCGGCAGAAAGACGTCGCATTAAGATTTTATTAGTCATAAACCGGCGAAACTGTGGAGCGCGAGGATGCGTACGTACAGTGGACTCGGTTGAATTCGCTCTACGCGCCCCGCGCCAGTCGGAGCACGATCATGACCACAGCCGAAGATTCTCATGACGGCCTGCCCAGCGCGGTAGCACTGAAATACGACATCGAGCGTGATCCGGCGCCACGTGTCACCGCGAAAGGTCGCGGTGCAGTCGCCGAACAAATTTTGGCTATCGCCTTCGAAAATGGGGTCAGGGTGCGGGAAGACGCTGACCTCATGGCTATTCTCGAGAACCTCGAACTCGACAGCGTCATACCGACAGCCGTGTTCGCCACCGTTGCCGAGATTCTGCGCTACGTTTATCAGGCAAACGGCCAACTGGCTGCGGATCCGGGCGACATCACCTTTACCATGGATCCGGCAACGTGAAGGAGAAAGACGCAAAAGAACGCCTGGATGCGGCGGCAAGACTAATTGATACCGCCCGGTCCAAGCTCGACGGGACCGGGCCGATTGATGACGAAATGATTCATATTGCAACGGCCGTCGACGACGCTTGTTCGGCGCTGTCGGAGATTCCGCCGGGACAACGACAGGCGTTCAAGCCACGATTGATTTCCCTCTACGACGAGTTGGCGCGACTCGCCAACGAACTTTGGCAACGTCACCAAGTTCTTAAGCGAGAACTCGGTGAAATTACCGCTCGCCAACGGGCGCAATCCGCTTATGCCAAACCTCCTTCGCCCTCATTGAAATCGAAATCCTAAATGGAATTCGAGAGCTACTTTCGATTTGCCCTGGCTTTGATCCTGGTCCTAGGACTGATCGGACTAACAGCCTGGGGAGCGCGTCGGCTTGGACTGGTTCATCCAATTACGCCGCGGGGTGGTCGGGAACGCCGACTAGGAATCATTGAGACCACACCGGTCGACGCCAAGCGCCGGCTCGTTCTGGTGCGCCGGGACGATGTTGAACACCTCGTCTTGCTCGGTCCCGGCGGAGACACTGTGATCGAAAACCACATTCCGCCGGCTCCGAAGCTGGCAAAGGTCGGTGAAGCCTCATGAGGCGCAGACGGGGGTTGCTGATCATCACCGATGTTCGGAGTCTGTCGTCTGGGACGAGAGCAATCCACCCGCCCTGGACTGGGCGCGCAGCAACCCCATGTCAGATTGACGCCACCCCCCTACCCACTGCTAACCATTCGAAATCGACTCGGGAAAGATTTGGCACAAGCCTTTGGACGATTGTGCTGGCCGTGGTCACCTGGCTTTTTTGGTCGCCCTTTAATCCCGCCATAGCCCAAAGTGTTAACGTGGATTTCGGTGAAGGAGGTAGTGCCGCTCAGCAAATCATTCAGCTCATCGCGATACTAACGATCTTAAGCTTGGCGCCATCGATCCTTATCGTTGTCACCTCATTTACTCGCATCGTCATCGTACTCTCGTTCATCCGCAGTGCACTCGGTCTTCAGCAGACTCCCCCGAACGCGGTGCTCATTAGTTTAGCGCTGTTCCTAACCGCATTCGTCATGGCGCCAACCTTCGAGGCCGCCTACAGCCAAGGGATAGCACCCTTGATCGAGGAGGAGATCGACGAATCTGAGGCTTTCGACCGCACCGTGGCACCGGTTCACGCCTTCATGCTGGGCCAGGTACGCGAAAAAGATCTGGCGCTGTTCATGGGTATCGCCCAGGAAGCGGAGATCGAAACGCCGCAAGAGACGCCGCTGCGAATTCTTGTTCCCGCCTTCATGATCAGCGAATTGCGGCGGGCCTTCGAAATCGGTTTCCTGATCTTCGTACCCTTCGTTGTCATTGACATGGTGGTCGCTTCAGTGCTGATTTCCATGGGTATGATGATGTTGCCGTCGGTCATGATTTCGCTACCGTTCAAGCTCATCTTCTTCGTACTTGTCGACGGCTGGTATTTGATCGCCGGCAGCCTGGTGGAAAGCTTCGCTACTTAGACTTCTGGTCATTCGATACCCGCATTCCATCATCGCTTAGGCGAGCTTGACGGGCTTGGGTTCTGGCGTGCAATGTGCTTGACCATTCCCGTGGCGGGAGGGGCACGCATGAAGGCAACCATCCGCTGGCTCGGCGGCGCCAGTTTCGTCGGTGAGACAGACAGTGGTCACGCGGTGGTCATGGACGGCCCGACGGATTTCGGCGGTCGCAACATTGGGCCCCGGCCAATGGAAATGCTACTCCTCGGCACCGGTGCCTGCAGCGCGTTCGATGTTGTCGCCATCCTTCGAAAAGGTCGCGCTGAGGTCGAAAATTGCGTGGTTCACGTTGAAGCGGAAAGGGCTGACACGGAGCCAAAGGTCTTTACCCACATTCACCTCCGCTACGTTGTCCACGGCCGCAAACTAGACCGTGCCAAAGTCGAACGCGCGGTCAAACTCTCGGCGGAAAAATACTGCTCGGCTTCGATCATGCTGGGGAGAACAGCACGCATTGAACATACAGTCGAGATCACGGAAGTAAATACTAACGATGGCGCAATCGCCGGTCGGGGAGGCTAACCGACCGCGCGCAAATTTTCCGCAACTTTGAAGTCGACGGAAACGAGTTGGGAGATGCCGCGTTCCACCATGGTGACGCCAAACAGCCGTTGCATGCGGGCCATGGTCATCGGGTGGTGTGTGACGACCAGGAACCGGGTTGCCGATCCGCGGGTGATTTCTTCCAATAAATCGCAGACGCGAGCAACATTTTGATCGTCGAGCGGCGCGTCGACCTCATCAAGCACACATATTGGTGCGGGGTTTGTGAGAAACACGGCCATCGTCAGAGCAATCGCGGTCAACGCCTGTTCGCCACCAGACAACAACGAGAGCACTTGCAATCGTTTTCCGGGCGGACTGGCCATAATCTCGAGTCCAGCCTCAAATGGGTCGTCGGAGTCAACCAACGTTAAATGGGCGTGACCACCTCGAAACAGGCGCGTAAACAGGGTCCCGAAATGCTTATTAATCACGTCGAAGGCGGCCAATAGTCGTTCGCGGCCCTGTCGGTTGAGACTGACGATCCCCGATCGCAATCGCGAAATTGCATCCTCCAGGTCGGCCCTCTCGGCGCGCATGACGTCTAGCTCCTCGCCAAGTTTGGCGGCTTCGTCCTCGGCCCGCAAATTGACAGCTCCCATGCCGTCCCGTTCCGCCACCAGCCGTTTCAGCCGCGCTTCCACAACAGCAGTATCGGGAAGGGATTCTCCATCTTTGAGACGGGCTAGCTCGGGCAGGGCATCGGGGGTGGTATCCAAACGCTCGTCCACAGCACGGGACACCTCGTCCCGAGCCGCGCGGCACTGATCTACAGAACCCTGACAACGAACTCGTTCTTCGCGCGAATGCGCCAGGGCTTCCTCGGCCACCTTGAGCTCGGCGTCGATTTCCCGTAAACCACGCTCCCCGTCGGATACGATCGCCGCAGCACGTTGGCGTGCCGCGCGGGCTGATGTCAGATTCTCTTCGACCCGATGCCGCTTTTCTTGTAAAAGTGCAGGCTGCTGGTTGATTTCTTCCAATCGGGCGGTGATTTCGTCTCGGCGCGCCGCCAGCGCAGATTGGCGATCCTCGGCCCCGGCAACACGATCTTCACACGACCTCCGCTCGGCATCATTCGCGGCGATTTTTTCCCGCCGATCCGCCATCAATTTGACCAGTTTATCATGCGTGTCCCGCTGATCCTGTAGCCGGGACCGACGTTCAGCGAGGGCAGCAGCAAGTCGCTCGCGCACCTCGCGACTCTCGACATTCGGAACAAGCGCACTCAGCGCAGCTTTCGCTTGAGCTAACTGTGATTCCGTCTCGGCGGCATCACCCGAGACACGCTTGGCGGCCTCGTCCAGACTTGCTTTATCCGCAGCGATCCGGGCGGCTGCCGCCGCGGCCTCCGCCTGTGCGTCTCGTGCCGTGTGAAGCGCGTCGTCAGCGGTTCTCATTTCCTCCCTGGCCAGGGCTTCCGCGCCCGAAGCTTGTTGCAGCGCGGCCTGGGCTGCGCCGTAAACCTCTTGGCACCGATGTCGAGCGTCTTCAGCGCTCTTGAGGTCGTTCTCGACCGACTTCAACCGATTTCGCTCGCGCAACCGTAGTTCCGCAGGCGTTTGACTGCCGGGCGCGACGGAAAATCCGTCCCATCTCCATAGTCCGCCATCCCGACTGACCAGTCGCTGACCGGGGGCGAGCAATTTTTGCCAGCTGCGACCGTCTTCAGCCTCGACGACTCCAATTTGCGAAAGGCGCCTTTCCAAAACCTTGGCCCCACGGACAAAATTGCTCAAAGGCGTAGCGCTTTTCGGTAGCTGCATGGCGGCGTCCGGCAACGGACCAAGATTGCGCCAAAGGATTTCCCCTTCACCCTGAGCGGAGGCCATGAGATCGTCGCCGAGTGCCGCCGACAAGGCCGTTTCATAGCCGTCTTCGATGGTCAATTCCGCCGCAATCGGTTTGCGCGACTTCTGTTCGCTGGACAAGAGAGTGCCCAACGCGGTCGCCTCGGCGCGTAAGCCGCTGCATTTCGTCTCCACTTCCTGGAGCGCGCGCAGCGCCGCCGTTTCCTCGGCCTGCCGACGGGATCGTTCGCCCACAGCGGAATTTGCGCGTGCAGCGGCCTCAACGCGAGCCCGTGCCGATGCTGCAATACCGATTCCCGGTTCGTCGATAGTCGATGCCCTTCGCGCCAATGTGGCCTGTTTCTCGGCGATTTCCGCGGCTCGTTCACCAAAATGCAGCAACCGACGCTCGATTTCCTCGACGTTTCGCGCCAACGCCGTGCGTTCCACTTCCTGGGCCGCAAGTTTGGCGTCGAGTCGGGATATTTGTTGGTCAAGTTCGGCTATCTTCTCCGCGCCACTATTGCAAGCCACACGCAGTCTCTCGGATTCCGATTCATCCTTGTCTTGTTCGCGCGACCATTCCGAGTATCTGGCGCTACTGACCCTCAGAGACTCGGCGGCCTCTTCGGCCAACCTCCGCTCACGCTTCATATCGCCTAGGATCTGGGTGGAAAAAGCCTCCAGTTCACGCCGAGACTCATTGATACGCCTCGATTCCGACTCGATTGAAACGATTTCCATTTCGAGACGATGAACTTCCGACTCTGCCTCCGTCTCTGCCTCACGCTGGGCTGGCAACGATTCCGCGGCTTTGTTACGAAGGGTGGAAATTTCAGTGACGCGGCGTGTCTTCGCGTCGACAATGGTAGCGGCCTTGGCCAAGGCGGATTCGGCATCGTCCCACGCCTGACACGCTATGCGCCAACGGGTGAAAAGTAGTAACGCAGTATCTCGCCGTATGCGTTCCCCCAAATTTCGATAGCGCACTGCCTGGCGTACCTGCCTCAAAAAACCTTGGTGCTGGGCATCAAGCGCGGTGAGAACGTCTGTCAATCGGTCCAAATTTGACTCAGCGGCCGCAAGTTTGAGTTCAGCCTCATGCCGCCGCGAATGCAAGCCCGTGATACCCGCGGCCTCTTCCAGCAACGCCCGCCGCTGCGCCGGTTTCGCACCGATAACCTCACCGATTCCGCCCTGACTCACCAAGGTGGTACCGCGCGCGCCGGTCGCCTGATCCGCGAATAGGAGATGGACATCTCGGGCCCGAACATCACGGCCGTTGATGCTGTAGGTGGATCCCTGATTGCGCTCAATGCGTCGGGATAGCGTTATCTCGCCGCCTTCGGAATGGACCGCATCGCGGGGCACGTTTTCCAAGCTCAACGAAATTTCCGCGACATTTCGCAGCGGGCGTCCAGCGCTACCACCGAAAATCACGTCGTCCATTTCGCGCCCACGCATTTGCCGCGCCGAGGTCTCACCCATGACCCAACGCAATCCATCGATGAGATTCGATTTACCGCAACCGTTTGGCCCGACGATTCCGGTCAACCCGGGCTCAATGACCAGCTCGGTCGGTTCGACGAACGATTTAAATCCGTAAAGTCGAAGTCGGACGAAGTCCACGCGGTCTGGCTAACCTTTAATTGATGGGCCCCAAACTACTCGTAACCAAACAATTCCACCCGCATCCGTCCTCCCACAAACATACCGGTGTCACGAAGTACACACGCCGACTCTTTATGTATTTGGAACTAGATCGTCGAGAATAGAACGAAACTCCTCAAACGACTTCACACCTTCATGCTTGGTACCGTTGATGATGAACGTCGGTGTTGAGTCTATATCGAATTCTTGCTCCCCGGAAAGACGGCCAGCCACGATCGCCTTCCGCAATTCCTCGTTATGCAGACAAGCGTCAACGGAGTCACGACTCAAACCACCCATTCGGCCGATTTGGGCCAACGCCTCAAAAGTATCGTCTGCTTTCGCCCAATTCATTTGGGTCCGAAACAATATGTCGAGAAACCCGAAATACTGTTCCTCGCTGCCGCAACGTGCCATCGCCGAGGCCATTAGTGCTCGTTGGTCGAAGGGGAAATCCCGGAAAATAAGTTTCGCCTTACCGGTATCTATGTACCCCGATTTAATGTGTGGCAGAATTTCGCTGTGAAATCTGGCGCAATGAGGACATGTCAAGGATGCAAATTCAATGATGGTAATTGGCGCGTCGGACTCACCCATTACCATTTCCTTTGTAATAGGTTCCCCGTTAGCAACGCGGATTCCCTGGAACGCGTATATGCCCGATCCGACAACGGCAATTCCTACCGACAACACGAAAAACAAAGTACTTCGACCTTTTTCCATAGGCGTTCCTACTTGCTCAGTGCAACCGGTCCTTCCGCGCAAGTATAGGGTTCGAAAAAAACAAGCTCAAGAATCCTTTGTGTGAAGGTGGCGACGGCGCGCAGCCGCGCCGACCACGGAACTTAGGGCTTCCGCGTGAGGATGGCGCGGCCGAGGCGTTCCAGAGCGGCACGCAGATCGGAATCCATTGTTTCCTGGAGACAACGATCGATTTTGGCCAAATCCTCTTCTCCCATTGGCTGCCTGGACCGAATCCGCCGCGTGCGCGGAGCCGCCACCGGCCCGTGTACGATCGACAGGCGTTTCACTGCCTCGTACCCAAAGTAGGAGTTGATACGTTCGCGAACAAGCGGTTCAAGATGCGCCAGTTCCAAACCGAAGGCACCGGCAGCGCGAATCCGTAGAGTCCCCGCACGATCCAGCCGTTCAGGACAGGTACGAGCAGCGACTTCAGCGCCTACAACGTCCGGCCAGTCCAGCAACACGTTGGCCTCTGCGAACCCACGTTTGCGAAACCAACCTTTGGTCACCGACGGCAACACCTTTGCTAAACCACGCGGTCCTCGCCATGACGCCATGTTAAACTATGAGTTCCGCGCGCCACCATGATGGGCGCGGAGGGGGAGACGACGACAAATGCCAAGTGCTGATAAAATCCATTCCCGATCACTTCTTGAATGGTACGACCGCAATCGACGCCGTTTTTCGTGGCGCGCCGCGCCGGGCAGAAAGACGGACCCATACCGGGTATGGCTGAGCGAAATCATGCTGCAGCAAACCACAACGGCAACGGTTGAACCCTATTTTAGGGCGTTTACCCAGCGATGGCCGAGTCTCGAAGCGCTGGCGTCCGCGTCTCTCGACGAGGTGCTGCACGCTTGGCAGGGACTTGGATACTATGCGCGCGCGCGGAATCTGCACCGCTGCGCACAAATTATTTGCAGCCGACATCGTGGTCGCTTCCCGGATACAGAAACAGCACTGAACGCGTTGCCAGGAATCGGCCCATACACGGCAGCGGCAATCGCCGCCATCGCGTTCGACCGACCTTCCACAGTAGTCGATGGCAACGTCGAGCGGATCGTTTCGCGACTGTTCGATGTCGATGATCCCTTGCCGGAAAGCAAATCCCGCCTTCGCCGACTCGCGGCTACGCTGACGCCCGGGGAAAGAGCCGGAGATTATGCTCAAGCTATGATGGACCTCGGCGCCACCGTTTGTTTGGCGAAAAAACCGCGCTGTGGTGAATGCCCCGTCGGCCACGCCTGTACCGGTCGCCCGCGCGCCGACCAATTGCCGCGGCGAACGCCACGGCCCGCACGACCGACACGATATGGTTTGGCATTCGCGATGCTGCGTACGGACGGCGCGATTCTGTTGCGGCGCCGGCCCGACAGGGGACTCCTGGGTGGACTGATGGAGCTTCCGTCCACGCCATGGCGCGAGCGGCCTTGGCCATGGCCTTCGGCACAAAGGCATGCGCCTGGCGAAGCTGATTGGCAACCATTGACGGGTACGGTGGGACATAGCTTCACCCATTTTCACCTACGGATTGACGTGGTCGTCGGTCACGCAAGCGATGGAAAGATCGAAGGCGTCTGGTGCCCACCCGGGCAGCTTTCCCGCCACGCCCTGTCCACGGCGATGAAGAAGGTGGTTCGCCACGTTTTTTATCACCACCCTAACATCAAATTCACACTTCCTCAGTTCGGCGTGCCATCGTAGCTCGGACCGGCATCAATTCGCGCTGCGACGGGTTTGAAGCTGCGGCGGTGGTGCGGGGTCACGCCGATTCGAGCTAGGGCGTCACGATGTTCCCTGGTGCCGTATCCGGCGTTCCGTTCCCAGCCAAAGCCTGGGTGCGCGGCCGAGAGGTCACACATCAAGCGATCCCGATAAACCTTCGCCACGATTGATCCTGCTGCGATGGCCATGCTGCGTCGGTCACCGGCAACGATCGCCGTGCACGGTAAGGACAGTGTTGGTGCATGCCGGCCATCGACGAGTACATGTGCGGGCTTGATCGAAAGCGCGGTGACGGCCCGGCTCATGGCCAAGAGCGCTGCTGCAAGAATGTTAAGCTCATCGATTTCCGCAACACTGGCGATACCGATGCCGACGTGTGACGTCGCACGGATTTCGGCATCCAGAGCCTCTCGGGCGGCGCGGGAAAGCTGTTTTGAATCGGCGATTCCCGGGGGAACGTTAGAGCGCTCCAAAATTACCGCACCAGCCACGACGGGGCCAGCCCAGGGCCCCCGACCAACTTCGTCAACACCAGCGACGGGCTGGACAAGCCCATCCTCGATTTGAAAGTCAGGCATTCCCGACGCCGAATTCACGCGGTGTCGTTCTTATCCCTCGATGGGGGAGCCACGTCTTCATCTCCGCCTTCCGACTTCGATGGCGTCGACGCACCATCAATTTCGCTCTCGTCTTTTGGCGGAGCGTCCGTCTTAGAAAAAGGATTGAGCGCGGTGAGCCGCGAGACACTGAACATTCCGCCCCCGGATTTCTTTGGTGGAACGTCGGCGTCACTGGCCTGACTCGCGTCCGCCTCTGAGGGGGCGCCATCTTGATCATCCTCGCCGGTTGTCGGGGTATCCTCCCCGCCACCAGCAAATGGATTCAAAGCAGCCAACCGAGATACGCTGAACATTCCCCCCGATTCCTTCTTTGCCTGGTCATCTTCGACTGGGGTTGGCGAATCATCCGTCCCGGCCACGCTCTCGCCACCGGTCTCCGCAGAGGGAGCCTCGCTTCCACCAAAGGGATTGAGCGCGGCGAGCCGGGATACATCAAATAGGCCCTTGGAATCCCCACCTGAATCAGCATCCTCGGTGGCGGCACTAGAATCCTCAGGTTCCTCTTGGCCATCACTCGCTGACATTTTTCTGCCACCGAAAGGATTGAGGGCCGTGAGCCGAGAGACGTCGAATAACCCACCCGTCTCCTTCTCGGCTTCTTGTCGTTCTAAAGCGGATGAGTCGTCCACCTCGGCCGCGCTTTCATCGACCGCATCAGCGGACGGTGTTTCACGACCGCCGAACGGATTGAGCGCAGCGAGACGGGCAACGCTAAACATACCTGCCGCTTTCTTCTCGTCGTCGGTTGCCACTTCGGATGCGTCTTCGGTTTCGCTCGGCGGGGCGGACTGTTCCGTCCCATCCGTCGCCTCCACGGCAGGTTCGGAACCGTGGGCACCTCCCCTGGCGAACGGATTCAACGCAGAAAGTCGCGATACATCCACAAATCCGCCTTTTTTTGCCTCCGGGTCGTCTTGGGGAGGCGACTCGCTTGGCTCGGATTCGACAGTTTCTACCTTGTCAAATTCATCAACTCGGGCGGCGTCCTCTTCGCGTTTGGCGAACGGATTGAGCCCTGCGAGTCTCACGGTACCTATCCGTTTGGCATAACGTTCCACCGACGAGGTTAGCCCCCCAATGCCGGAAGATTTCTCAGGGGCTGAGTCGTTATCCGACGGCGGGATTGGAATCTCTTCGCCACCGGCTGCGGCATCTTCGACCACCGTTGCCGCTGGCACTTCGGCGCGCGATCCGTCGATCTCTTCCTCGGAACCAGTGGCTTTCTCCGTTTCGGTTGCGGCCACACTTGCCAAATCGTCCTGGGCATCTGATTGCGGGGTTCTGGTGGGGCTGTCGGCCTGGCCCGCGTCGGCGTCTACCGGAAGTTCCACCTTCGCTTCGACTTCCTCGGAAGCCTTCATTTCCGCTCCGGCTTCTTGTTCTGTTTCGTCTGACGAATCTATCGCCGGTTTGTCGGGCGGCTTGTCAGTCGGCTGCGCCGTGGCATCAGTGGAAGGTTCCACACTGGCGTCGCCTTCACTGGCCACCGCTTCTTCATCGACGGACCCGGGCTTCTCCGAATTAGCTTTATCTTTAGTTTCCGACTCTGGAACACCCGCTGCTTCTGACGGTTCCGACCGAGAATCTGGGGTGTCCGTCCGGGTCGCACCAGCATCGGCCTCTGGCATTTCCGCCTTCATTTTCTCTCCATCCTTCTCCGGCACGACAACAGACGGTTTGCCTGGTTGCGCGGCTTCCACCTCAGTCTTACCGGTAGACTTCTGGGCTGATTTTTTCGGCTTTTCCGGTGCACTCTTGGGTGTCGGCGACGGCTCGGCGGCTCGGGCGGCAGCCGCATCAGGGATCGGCGCGACGTCGCCGACAACTTTCTCCGGCGATTTATCGTCCGGCGCTTCAGCAGGTGGTGGCTTCTTCTTTTTCGTGGGAGCGGCCACGGCGGTCGCTTCCTTTTTTTCCACAACCTTTTCCTGCTGTTCGCTTTTTGCTGGCTCTTCCTCGTCCTTTCGCTCCTTGGCCTTCACGGAAGGTTTTGGCTTCTTGGCCTTGGACTCTTCCACCACAGGTAGCGCCACCTCTTGGGGCAAGAGCTCCTGATCTTCCGAAGTTAATTCGTCCTTCGTCTCGTCAGCCGCCTCCTGGCGGCCCAGGAAGGGTATGCGGGCGAAAAACCCTCGACGCGGCCGATGATCCGTCGACGTTTCCTTCCCCCCATCCGCCGACGGCACCGTCGCCGACACCGTTTCCCGGTGAAACATCACACCGAGGAATCCACGCAAATTTGCCGTCCCAGTGGACATGGCGCCGCTGACCTGCCGCACACCATGTAACCAGAAGGGACTAAATATAAGGCTCAGTGCGATGATGGCGACGACAAGCTGATGCCCGCTTCCGCTGATAAGACCGATTTTCAATCCGAGCGCGGCCAAAACGAATGAGAATTCACCCACTTGTCCGAGCGCCAGGCCGGTAAGAATGGCGCGATCCCAGGGTTCGCCGAGAACCCTTAAGACGCCGACATTCATGGTGGTCTTGCCCAGCGTCACAATCAGCAGCAAGAGCAGTACCGCAACGGCATTCTCCCAAATGTAGGCAAGATCGATCAACAGGCCGACCGAAAGGAAGAAAACCATCAACAGCACCCCTTGGATCGGCTTGCTCGCCTGAATCATCTCGCGGCGGTTGGTGCTGTTGCCGATAAACAGGCCGGCGAGAAAAGCGCCGAGCGCCGCAGACAGGCCAAGCATGCTGGTCACCGTGGCGGCGGCGAAACAATAAGCCAACGCAGAAAGTGCAGTTAGATCGACGCTCTGCACCGTCCATCGCGCCAAGGGAACGCTCACCCTTTGGCGGCGGCTCAGATACCAAACGAAGACCGCTAAAAACGCTAGTGCGAAACCAATGGTGTATAGGGTTGGCATGGACAAACCTCCGGGGCGAACCATGCCGTTGAGTACGAGCATCATCGGTACAACCAAGAGGTCTTGAGCAATCAACACGCCGACCGCACGGCGTCCGACTTCAGTACGCAATTCGCCGATGTCCTCGAGCATTCGAATGGCCACGGCGGTACTCGACAAACTAATAACAAACCCCAACAACACCGCCAGTTCGAACGGCCAGCCGAAAACCATCATCAGCAAGCCCATCACCCCGAGGCAAATGATAACTTGCGCCAACGCACCAAGTATGGCGATGCGATAAACGGTCAAGAATGCACGCAGGCTAAGCTCCATGCCGACCACGAACAAAAGCAGCAAAACCCCCATCTCCGCGAGCAAGCCAATGGTCTCGCGATCGTTCACCAGAGCAAGGCCGGAGGGTCCCAAGACGACACCAGCAATCATGTAACCGACGATTGCTGGTTGACGCAGACGCACCAAGAGAATGCCGCAAACAAGCGCGACGGTGATCAGCTGAGCAATGCTCGTGATTTGGTATTGAACTTCCATGACAGCGGTGACCACTCCACTTCCCAGCGCGTTAGAATAATCGCAATTGATCGCCGATGCGAGACGGTACCGCAAATAAATTTGTCTCGAGTTCCCATGAACGCTTGTTGAGTCCAAATCGTCGGCACGCCAAGTTGAACCTCTGAGCAATTAGATCGGCGTAGATACCCTCTCCTCGCATGCGCGCGCCGAACTGGGGATCGTAGTCTACGCCGCCACGGGATTGCCGGACTAAGCTCATGATTTTTTTTGCCTTGGCCGGAAAATGCGCGGATAGCCATTGTTTAAACAAGGTCATCACTTCCAAGGGAAGGCGCAACAAAACATACCCGGCGGACGTCGCACCCATCTCGGCCGCGGCACGGAGAATTCGCTCGATGTCCCCATCGTTGAGCCCGGGAATGACGGGCGCGAGGAGAACACCAACGGGAATTCCCTTAGCGCTCAGTTCTCGAACTGCCCGCAAGCGCAACGTGGGTGTCGGCGCGCGTGGTTCCATACGACGAGATAGATCGCGATCGAGGCTAGTTACCGAGATGTACGCCTTGGCCAACCGCTTCACCGCCATTGGCGCCAAAATATCAGCGTCGCGCAAAATTAGCGCCGACTTGGTCACGATACCTACTGGATGATTGTGTTCGGCCAATACCTCCAGAATTCCACGAACGATCCTCATGCTTTTTTCAACCGGCTGGTAAGGATCAGTGTTGGTGCCGAGCGCGATCACTCGGCACCGATAATTCGGCCGCCGCAATTCCTCGCGCAGAAGTTGAGCAGCCTCGGGTTTGGCAAACAAACGCGATTCAAAATCTTGGCCCGGCGACAAGCCCAAATAGGCGTGGCTTGGGCGCGCGAAACAGTAGACGCAACCGTGCTCGCAACCACGGTATGGATTGATCGACCGATCAAAGGGCACGTCCGGTGATTGGTTCCGCGTAATGATGCCGCGCGCGGCATCGAGCTGCACAGTGGTGCGCATTGCGGGAAGTTCGTCTTCCAAGTTTCCCCAGCCATCGTCGCAGGCTTCGCGCGTCTCTGACTCGAATCGGCAACCCGAATTGCTTTGCGCGCCCCGACCCTTTCGTCCTAGGCGGAATTTTGCGGATTCCATGGTGGAAAAGTATGCGCAAGACAGGAACAATTCAAGAACGCGAAAACTCCGGAATGCCGAAAACTCGCCAATCATCGATCCTAGTGATAGGTTTTCCACTCGCGTATTGTTCGCCAGGTACAAAAATGTCTACGCATCAACACCGTACCGACATCGTTGTTGTCGGTGCCGGACCAGTCGGCCTGTTCGCTGTTTTCGAAGCGGGCATGCTTCGCATGCGCTGCCACGTGGTGGATTCGCTGGACGCTATTGGCGGACAGTGTTCGGCTCTTTACCCCGAAAAACCGATTTACGATATCCCTGGCTATCCAGTGATCGATGCTGGTCAACTGGTGGAGCAGTTGGCCGAACAGGCGGCACCATTCGGTCCAGTCTACCATCTTAGCCAACAGGTCACCGCGATATCTCAGACGGCGACCGGCGCCTTTTCTGTGGACACGTCGAAGGGAGTCACCATTGCCTGTCGTGCGATAATCATCGCCGCCGGCCATGGTGCCTTCGGACCGAACCGGCCGCCGCTAAAGGGAATCGAGGCATTCGAGGGCAACAGCGTGCTCTATTTGGTCACCCGACGCGAGGACCTTCGCAACAAGCGTATCGTCATTGCCGGGGGGGGCGATTCCGCACTTGACTGGGCGCTGTCGCTGGCCGAGGTAGCTTCAAGCTTGAGTATAGTCCACCGGCGGCCGAAATTTCGCGGCATGCCGGAAAGTGTCGAGCGACTGAAACGTTTGGCCGCGGAAGGAAAAATCGATTTGGTCACGCCGTTTCAACTCGCCGGGGTGGAGGGTCAGGGCAACCAATTGGAAACGGTTATCGTGCAAGATTTTGACGGAAACCAAAAGCGCATTGCCGCAGATATACTGCTGCCCTTTTTCGGTTTGTCGACCAACCTCGGCCCCATCGCTGAATGGGGCTTGGCGCTCGACCACCACCAGATCATCGTCGACCCGGCAAGTAGCGAAACCAACACGCCAGGAATCTTCGCCATTGGCGATATCGCCAGCTATACCGGAAAACTCAAACTCATTCTCACTGGATTTGCCGAGGCGGCAATCGCTGCTCACGCCATCCACCCCATCGTCCACCGAGGCGAGGCGCTGCATTTCGAATATTCGACCACCAGCGGCATTCCGAAACTGGGCGACCAAGGGGAGGATCCTACGTGGAGTAGGGAGAATTCGTAAATGCGGACATCCACTTAAAGGCATGTCCGAATCTAACCCTGTGCAAGTTCCTGAATCGAGCAGAGCGGTTGGACTGAGGCTATTTCGTAGGTTGACCCTTGGCGGGGAGGAAGCAGGTTACGCGGGTACCAGCATCGACGCGGGATTGTAGCTCCACGTGGCCGCCGTGAAGTTCCACAAACGCCTTGACCAGGGAAAGGCCCAAACCAGTACCCGCCCACGGCCGCTCACCATTTATACTGCGGCTGAACATGTCAAAAACCTTGTCTTGTTCTTCGCTGGGGATACCAACCCCGGTATCGCTAACGGTTAAAAGGATATCCGAACGTTCGCGCGCGATGTCGATCGATATTTGGCCCCCAGAAGGGGTGAATCTGATCGCGTTGTTGACCAGATTAAAAACCACTTGTTTGATTCGCCGCTTGTCCGCGACGATCTCGCCAATTTCCTTGAGGCAAGACAGATCGATCGTCAGATCTTTCTTGCGCAAGCGTTCATGACTAAGCGCTAGGATACCGGTCAACATTTGTCCAAGATCAAATTGCCCCATGTCGAGAACCATGTGGCCAGCCTCTATGCTCGCGAGATCTAGTATGTCGCTGATCAACAGAGACAATTGCTGAGAAGAAATTAAGATGCCGCGGACGTACTCCGCCTGCTTCTCGTTCAGCTCCCCATAGTACTTCCCAGCAAGTATTTCACTGAAGCCAACGATCGTATTCAGTGGAGTGCGAAGTTCGTAGGACACGTTAGCGACAAATTCAGATTTGAGCTGATCGGCTTCCTGCAATGCTTCGTTGCGTTCACGCAAGGCCCGTTCGACCCTAACGCTATCAGTCGAATCCCGGTAGATCATCAGAGTGGCGCCATCCGGTAACGGAACGCTAGCCCATTTCAGCACTGTTCCGTCAGTTCTCTCGAGCTGTTCAAAATTCGTTTTTCGTTCCGAAAGACGTGCCACGGTGCTCGACTTAAACCCGTCCCAATCGTCACCAAAATCATACAAATCCTTAGTGCGATCTAAAATCTCCGACACATGGGGTTCGCCCGAAACCTGTTCCTCGCTCAAGTTCCAAAGGCGCTGATACACGGGATTATTGAGTTTTAGACGTCCATCACTACCGAATACGGCCACGCCGTCGTAAAGCCGATCAACAGTGGCCGCCTTGACATCAATTTCCGTTTTCAATCGGCGTTCAAGAGAGATTTTGTCGGTAACATCTTCCCAAGTGAAGAGCAGTCCGCCGAGCGGGTGTGGCGTCACTACCATGCGTAAAATCGTTTCATCGGGTAGGTGCATGACCTCTTCGTGTGGATCGATGAGTTCCGTGAAAAAAGACCCGATTCGTGCCTTGAATTCCGGGAAATTTACGACTTCCGGAATTCGGCGTTTATCTCGCAATACTTCGAGAATTTCGCTCAACGGCGACCGCGTATCGAGCCAATCCTGGTCGAGACCCCAAAGATTGGCAAAGGATTGATTTGAGAACGCCAACTGCTTGTCGGCACCAAAAATAGCAATCGCCGTGCCAAGGTTTTCAAGGACCTCTCTGTGCGCGGCGAGGTGATCCCGGAGTTCACGGCGCGCGGTTTCGAGAAGTGTGATGTCGCAGGCCGACCCAACCGTGCCAAGGCCGCGACACGGCATTTCCAAAATGTCCAGCAACCGACGCTGCCCAGCGATCACGGCGGGGCGCTCTCCTGACTGCGACTCGCCTTTTCGCGTCGCGGCGAAGGCTATCTCCCGGGGATCCTGGGATCGGCCGGCGGAAATCAGTTCGATACCGCCGTTCTCAAGAATCCGTTCGCGGTCGCCACCCCGATCCTTTGGCAATTTCTCCGGATACGACGTCCGCATACGCCTGATTACAATAGCTGAGTTGTCCGGATTCATCTCGCCGCCAAACGGGAAACGGAATGAGATCTAGTGTCTCGCGGTAGGCCTCGCCGATGTTCCCTGCATCAATGGACTGCACTACCAGTTCGCTGACGTCGTGAAACCAAACAATCGACGGGCGCTTTGCCGCATCCAGTTTGTCAACCGAGATCAACATCCCCTCGACTCGAAAATAGCGATCTCCGGCACGCAAAATACGCGAGAATTCCAGACCATTGTCCACGAGATTCCCCACTGCTTCCGACAGGATGTCAGGATCGTCGAATCGGGCGGCAACGGCAGCAACATCCGAATTCAATTCGCATCCGAGACTGGCGCAGAGCTTTTTTGAACACCGGGCGACACCGTCGACCAAACGGAAGAATCCGTTGGGTAAGGAGTCTAGGATTGTAGAATCGTCGGTGGCCTGGCGATGAATGCGGATGCCTGCGGATCTCGCCTTCGCGATGGCGAATAGCGCAATGACTAAGCTAAAGAAAAAACCCAGGTAGGCGGCAATTTGGCCGGCGCTACCACGTGGAGTGACTACAGCGATTGCAACCAATATGGCGGCGAAAACCAAGGCCAGGGTGGCGATTCGCCACAGCTGATCCGCAACCGGCAATTCTCGCGCTCTAAGGGGCGACACATTGGTAATTTTATGCACCCCCATGAGAACTCACAACCCTTCGGTCAGAAACTGTCCTTGGGAATCATACCAAGCCAGGTCGTCGAGTGCACCAGGGCAGGTGCTAACCCGACTTCCGCAAC
>JAAXGF010000030.1 GCA_012267605.1 Alphaproteobacteria bacterium
TGCCGATACCCTGGCCAACCTGCCGGCCAGCTGGCGCGTCGCCCGGCTGGCACAACTAACCGACATCGATAACGGAGCGGATTTGGCCCGTTGGCGAGCATCGATCAGCGCGAAGTAGGTGTGGCGATTGCCGCAGCAGATCGTGTGAAAAATCATCCGAACTGGCGACCACGCCATATGAAAGTTTAAAGAGGATCTTCACACGGCCTGGACCCAAATCAATTGCTACGGTAGCCGCTTGACCCATAAATGACGATGATTCAGCGAACTCCGACCGCCTTACTCCCTAAAGCCGCTGTTAGCCAACCTTACCCTCGACGGGAATTTTTGACCCAAGGCGAACATTGTTTGGAACACACGTGTCATTCAAACATGTGTCATCCGAAGTGGGGGCTGACGATAGCCTGACGGTCAGGATGAATGCCGTTCCATGATGCTATCGGGGTCGACTCCCATGGCCTGCATTCGCTCCCGCCAACGCTTTCGGGCGAGCGACTGCATATCCGATACCTTGTCGAGTTCGTCGGTGATTTCCAGGCCGATCAGGGTCTCAAATACATCTTCGAGCGTGACGATCCCCTGCACCATACCGTATTCGTCGACCACCAGGGCAAGATGACTCTTTTCCTTTATGAGGCGTTCGAACGCGTCCGACGCCATCACTAAATCGGGAAGAACGAGAAACGCCCTCTTAAATGCTGCAAGCCGTGCATCGAAATTATCCTTGGCCTGGGCAACCAACAAGTCATCCTTGAGTACGTATCCGGTAATCGCGTCCGCATCGCCGTCGTGCACGGGAATCCTCGAAAACGGCTTGTCGGCGTGGGCGGCGAAGAACTCCTTAACCTTCATGTACGTAGGCGCGGAGAAGATTACCGATCGCGGCGTCATAATATCGCGCACAGAGATGCGTGTGAGCTTCATCAAGTTACTGATTATCTCATGCTCTCGCGTGCTGAGTGATCCCTCCTGCGAGCCGATCTCGGCCATCGCCCGCATTTCGTCCCGGCTGAAGTCGCGGGTGGCTGCACCAGAGCGCGACAGGAGGCGGGTGAGTTTCTCCGTCAAAAGGACCAGCGGAAAAAGAGCACGGGTCAGCCACAGGATGAGAACGCCCATCGTTGGTGCGAGTGTCTGCCAATACGTCGCGCCAAGCGTCTTCGGGATGATCTCTGAGAGAATTAAGATGAGAAATGTCAGAATCGCCGAGGCGAGGCCGAGATACTCGTTGCCGAACACGATGGCCGTCTGCGCACCCACGCCCGCGGCTCCCACGGTATGGGCGATGGTATTGGCCGTTAAAATTGCCGCAAGCGGTCGATCGAGATTTTCCCGTAGCCTCGCGAGTGTCCGTGCGCCACGCGAACCTTTGAGTTCCAGTGCAGCGACATATGACGGACGAACAGACAACAATACGGCCTCGGCGATCGAGCAAAAAAAGGACACGCCGATCGCCAGCGTTAGATAGGCCAATAGCAGGTACACGTAGACAGTATAAAACCCTGCGGATCGAAATCTACTGAATCCACAGGGCGGCAACACCTTAGCAATCTACCGTCGTCGGTCACTCCGGTGCTTAGCTCAGTTTGACCAAATCCGACTGCTGGAAGAGGAGAATATTGACGGGGCGCTACATGTCAGATTCTGATGCAGTGTACGGTTCCTTCCAGCGACATCGCGATGTGCCAAAGTGCGGTGTCGTTTTCATCCGCACGGTAGGAGCCATCCACTGGAAGAAGTGACCGCGAATTGGTCTTGATCCCGCGAAGAGTATGTTTCAGGTCCACGGTGTGGATGGTGAGGGTGCGACCGTAATTCGCCGGCAGCTCAGACGCGGAAAAGCCGTTCCCTTCTTCACCGAACTGCCACCCTGTTTGGTCGGAGACGAGGCCTGCGCCAGCACCCCATAATCGGGCGCTCGAGACCGGGGCCTTGGGTCACGAGGTTCGGCTAATACTGGCGCGCTAAGTCAAGGAGTACGTGAAGCGGAACAAGAACGGAGCGGTTTTGGCCCCTTGGCGGGCGTCTCTCTCCCCTTTGACATTACTCTGGCAATATAAATAATTCCTAAAAGCCAATTTCCTTCATTTTCTTCGAAAGAAAGTAATAGCAATTATATATGAGTGTTATTCATGTATTACACTTATGCGAAAAGAGCAAGTCTTTGAATAAGGGCCAATACGAATACGGAGAACTACGAATAGTAGTTTGCCCCCCTATGTTTAATCTCTATGACGATGCGATGTACCGCTCCGAAATGCGCGGACAAATTTAAGTATAGGTAGGTGATCGGTGCCCCACGGATCCCTGGCGATACGGTCAGTGGCGATCAAGTAACTGATAACAGATTGGCGCTCGAAAGCCACTCGAAGAGATGAGGACGAGCATGACGAAACGGGGGCAACCGATGGTTCGCACGGCGCGCCGGCTTGTGATTTTGGTGTTCGTTGCATGGGCCACGTGCCAATCGGTTTACGCGGATGACGCATCTAGCATAGTCAACCAAATAAAGGGAATTATATAGTTGACTGA
>JAAXGF010000287.1 GCA_012267605.1 Alphaproteobacteria bacterium
GTTCCGGCGCGTCGATTCCGTACAGTACGATGTCGACACCGTCGACGACGAGAAGCCCCGAGTTGTGCACTCTAGCTTTTCCCGTCACCGAAGCTTCGGAAATTGCAGGAAATAAAAGTACAAAAATGAGTGCCAAGCCGCGCATCGCGGGAACATAACATAACGCTAACGCGCGACGCCATACCACCTTCGTAACTGAATTGAACTTGGCGAATATTTTTTTCAAGTATTACCCTTTCAGCATTTCGCGCAGTGGCATCTCGGCATCGCCCAGGAGGCGCTTGTCGATAATTCGCCGCTCGGCGATCAGCTGCCGAGTCGACCGTACGTCACGGCCCGTGTTAACCATGTTCGCGGCAATCAGTCGGCCACCCGCAAGGTAAAAGGCGGTGAACGATCGCGATCCAAATTCGCCACGGATAACGACTTCATCGTACCCGTCGGCGAGGCCGATCATTTGTAGATTGATGCCGAATTGATCGGTTCAAAATCCGGGGACTGCGTCGTAGGGCACACCTCTTCCGCACAGCGACTGCCCTACGGCGATCGCCTGATTCTGCGCGTTTTGCCATGACTCAAGGCGGATACGACGGCCATAGAGCGAAGAAGGCTGACGGGCGGCGTCGCCTGCGGCGAAGACGTTTGGATCGTTTGTCCGGCCCAGACCGTCGACGATGATGCCGTCGTCGCACGCAATACCGGCTGCTGAGGCGAGACCATCGCGCGGGCTGACGCCGATACCGATCACCACTGCGTCGGCGGGAAAGAACGTGTCGTCCGCGCTGGCCACACCTTCGGCTCTGTCGGCGCCAGAATTCTGCTTGGAACGAATTTCCGCGCATTCGACGTTCGTGTGGACATTGATCCCGTTTTCCCGGTGAAGCGTCGTTAAAAATTTGCTCATTTCCGGGGCGACGACGCGATTCATCACCCTATCTTGGGACTCCAATACGGTGACCGAGCAACCACGCGCTCGCGCCGCCGCCGCGACCTCGAGACCGATATAACCACCGCGGATCACCACCACGCGCGCTTCACTCGCGAGCGTACGTCGAATGGCCAGCGAGTCATCGATATTCCGTAGGTAGTAGACACCTGGAAGATCGGCGCCTGGCAGTTGAATTTTTTTCACTTTCGATCCGGTGGCTATTACCAGCCGGTCGTATGAAAACACGTCGCTATTCGACAGCCGGATTTGCCGCTCTGTGCGGTCGATCCGATCCACGCGGCAGCCGAGGCGGAGTTCGATGCGCTGGTCTGCGTAGTGGTTTTTACCGTGAAGAATAGCTTGTTCGAAGTTCTCGTCGGTGACCAAGAGTTTTTTGGACAGCGGAGGGCGCTCGTAAGGAGGGTACGGTTCCTCGCCAATAAGTATCACCCGACCATGGAATCCTTCTGCGCGGATTATCAGCGCGGACCAGCTGCCTGCCTGACCGGCGCCGACAACAATTATCGTCTCGTTCATACGAGCTTTTCCTGCAACCGTAGCAATTTTACGCGCGCGGAACTTCAACCAGTATGTCGTTACCGTCAACGCGGACGCGATAGGTGCGTAGTTTTTCCGTTGCTGGCGGCGCTAGCACGTCACCGGTCGGAATATGGAACTGAGCTGCGTGAAGCGGGCACTCGACGAGTTCACCATCGACATAGCCCTCGGTGAGCGGCGCGTATTCGTGGGTACAAATATTGTCAATGGCATAGATTTGTTCTTTCACCCGAAATATGCCGATCGCGGTATCCCCGACATAGACCTGTTTCGGCGAATCCTCTGTAATTTCGTCCGTCGTAGCGACTTTGTGCCAAGCCTCGGATTTTTCGTCCGGCATTTCCCACTCCCCGAATTCGTACGCCCCAATCGTCGGGGTCCAGTAACTGGAAAAGCGGAATTGTTCAAGATATTAGGCGGTTGTTCGCGCCGAATTTGATCTGTTGAATTCAGGCAGCTGCTATTCAGCTTGCGCCATGCACGCCCGTTTGTTGAGATAGAAATGGATGCGGTATGGCACGCTACCATCTGGTCAGGTTGCGAGTTGCTCGGTACAACCTGTTTCTGAAATTTGTTGTGCTGCCATAGGGCCCCATTGGCGATAACGCCATCAACAACTTATTTACCGGAGATGACCCTATATGCCGGGAGAAATCGAAGAACGACTCGCTGCGAATAGCATCCAATTGCCGATCCCAGCTTCGCCCGTTGCAAACTATCGACCCTTCATTATCAGCAGCAACTCTGTCTATGTATCCGGTCAACTACCGATGGTTGACGGGAACGTAAAGTATCCCGGACGGGTCGGCGAAACGGTTACCGTTGAGGACGGTACCGCTGCGGCACGTCTTTGCGGGTTTAACCTGATAGCGCAGGTCAAAGCCGCTTGCGGCGGTGACCTCGACCGCGTTAGACGTTGCGTTCGCCTGGGTGGTTTCGTTAACTCCGTTCCAGATTTTCTCGCCCATCCTGCGGTGGTCGATGGTGCTTCGAACCTTATGGTGGAAGTATTTGGGGAAAAGGGCGCCCACGCCCGTTTTGCCGTGGGCGTGAACTCGCTACCTTATAGTGCCTCGGTCGAAGTCGACGGAATATTTGAGATCGATCCACCTCCGGCCTGAAGCATCAGCACGCCTAGGAGTCGGCGCGGTGAACGGTGGCGAAGCGTTGGTCGCGACGCTAATTTCCCACGGACTAGATACCGGGTTCTGTGTCCCCGGCGAGAGCTATCTCGCTGTCTTGGAGGCACTGCGCCGGGAACGGGGCCGCTTCCGCCTGATTACGAACCGTCATGAATCTGGGGCGACGTTCGCCGCCGAGGCCTACGGCAAACTCACGGCCAAACCGGGTCTGGCCTTCGTGACCCGTGGGCCAGGCGCAACCAACGCAAGTATCGGTATTCACGCAGCGGCACAGGATTCGACACCGATGGTGTTATTCGTTGGCCAGGTACCACGGGCACACCGTGGTTTGGAGGCATTTCAAGAAATCGATTGCCATACGATGTTCGGAAATCTCGCCAAGGCTGTCGTCGAGCCGGGTGCGGCTGACGAGATTTCGGCCACGACCTCCCTCGCGCTCGGGCTGGCGGTATCGGGCCGCCCCGGCCCTGTGGTCGTGGTTTTGCCGGAGGACCTCACCGAGGGTGACGCCGGCGCGCCGAGGATTGTGCCGGCGGTAGAGCGGGAGGCGATAGAACCGGCCGCGGAAGCCGTCGCGGAAGCTTGTCGCTTGGTCACCGCGTCTCGCTATCCGGTTGTGATTTCAGGAGAGCTTGTCGCTGCGCACAGCGCCCACCGGTCTCTCGAGGAGTTCGTTGGCGCGACGGGAGCCGGGGTTGTGACGTCGTTCCGGCGTCAAGATACGTTTGCCAATTCTCACCCGGCGTATCTCGGTCATTTCGGCCTCGGAAGGGCTTCGTATCAGCGTCGTGCCTGGGCGGAGTGCGACTTGGTAATCGCTGCCGGTAGCCGGCTGGATTCGGTGACTTGCGAGAACTTCACCCTGTTCCACGAAGATCAAAAACTCATCCATATCTATGTCGATGACAATGTTGTAGGCCGCCACCGCCAAGCTGACGTAGCATTGAACGCTGATGTTGGCCTCGTGCTCGATGCGCTCGCGGTTGGTTTGGCCGGGTCCTGCACGGACGACCGGCTAGCATGGTGCGAGAAGTTCCATCGGGCCTATCAAGAATTCGCAGCAACCGGCCCCCCGACAATTGGCGCGGTCGACTTGGCGTCGGTCGTACATACTGTTAGCGAACGACTCGACGGAGATCATGTAATTGCTAATGATGCAGGCAATTTCGCCGGGTGGGTCCACCGCTGCTTCGAGTTCCGTCAGCCGCATAGCCAGACGGGACCCGGCTCAGGTGCTATGGGCGCCGGAGTACCGGCAGCAATCGGCGCCCAGCTCGCACGTCCCGAGGCGACCGTTGTCGCCTTCGTGGG
The DNA here is from genome assembly GCA_012267605.1 of Alphaproteobacteria bacterium. Classification (GTDB taxonomy): domain Bacteria; phylum Pseudomonadota; class Alphaproteobacteria; order JAAXGF01; family JAAXGF01; genus JAAXGF01. The sequence goes on from JAAXGF010000287.1 coordinate 3,940, forward strand.
CGATGGTGGCTTCCAGATGACCGGCGCGGAAATTGCCACGGCTTTGGCCGAGGATTTGCCAATCAAAATCATCGTGTGCGACAATGGTGCCTACGGCACTATCCTTATGCACCAACGGCGCCAAGTGGGTGAGGAATACGCGGTTCGCATCGGCGGACCTAATTTCGCAGCGCTGGCCCATGCCCACGGTGCCGCGGCCTGGTCAGTCAATAAGACCGAAGATTTTTCCGCTGCCTTCGATGCGGCGTTGGCCCATCCGGGCCCGACCCTAATTCACGTCAAGACCGACGTGCGTGACATCTCTGTCTTTGGCTCCAACGGGTGCTGAGCCGCGCGCCAGATCATCTTGGCGACGGAATCCGCCACGTAAGTGCCGCAGACTGGAACGCTTGCGCCGGCGACGACAATCCCTTCGTCAGTCATGACTTTCTGATGGCGCTCGAAGACAGCGGTTCTGCGGTGGCCGAGACCGGTTGGGCACCGCGTCACCTTATCGTCCAGGATGCCCGCGGCGCCATAGTGGCGGCAGCACCCATGTACTTGAAGGCTCACTCTTTCGGCGAGTACGTATTCGACCAAGCATGGGCAGATGCCTTCGCCCGCGCGGGCGGTGACTATTATCCGAAGCTTCAAGCCGCCGTGCCGTTTACCCCTGTGGCCGGCCCTCGACTGCTCGTTCGGCCTGAGGAAGGCGAGGCAGCCCGGGTGTCGTTGATCGATACCCTAACGGAGATCGCCCGCCGATCTGAAGTCTCATCGCTGCACGTCACGTTTTCCGGCGAGGCGGAATGGAGAAGTTTGGGTAAGGCTGGGTTCTTGCGCCGAGCCGGAATTCAGTTCGTGTGGCCCAACAGGGGTTACACGTGCTTCGACGATTTTCTGGGCGTCCTATCGGCGCGTAAGCGCAAGACCATTCAGCGCGAGCGCCGCGCCGCCAGAGACGTGGGCACTACCATCCGGTGCGTACTGGGCGATGAACTCGCTCCTCGGCATTGGGACGAATTCTTTCGCTTTTACCGCGATACCGCCGATCGCAAATGGGGGTATCCTTATCTCACGCGTGAGTTTTTCGCCCAAATCGGCAATACCATGGCCGACAAGATCGTGCTGATCGTTGCGGAAAGCAAAGGTGTCCCGATCGCTATGGCGCTCAATTTTATTGGCAAGAATGCCTTATTCGGCCGCTACTGGGGATGTTCGGGACACCACCCGTTTCTTCATTTCGAGCTCTGTTACTATCAGGCGATCGAATTTGCCATCGCGCACGGGCTAGGACGTGTCGAAGCTGGCGCTCAAGGCCCACATAAGCTGGCGCGGGGTTATCTACCCGTACGCACGTACAGCGCCCATTGGATTCGCCATGAAGGCCTCCGTCGAGCCGTCGCCGCCTTCCTGACCAACGAACGCAGAGCAATTGATGCGGAAATAACCGCGCTAGCGAAAATGGGTCCGTATCGGGGACAAGGTGATTGAACGAGAATAGGACAACCGACTCGCCGCCCAATGCGTCGGCAGGCCGCTACATCATCTTGCCCGAGGAAAGGGAGCGCCAGCAACTAGTTCGCTAGCCGAAGACGAAGCGAATTCGAGTGTTGCCACGTCTGACGATTAGTGACAATGAATCTTGTCCGCCGCTTAGCGCCGCTTGCCGGAGCTCGTTGGGGTCACGGACATCTTGACCATTGACGCTGAGGATAAGGTCATCCTTGCGCAGCCCGTTGGCGAACGCACGGCTTCGCCGTTCAATGTCGATCACAACAACACCATCGACGCGCCCGAAATACGGCGATGATTCATCGACCGTCCCGATAATTGCGCCGGCGAGATAGGGTGAAGCATCCTCCCCCGCGAGCCGCGCCTGGGTATTTTGCTCAACGACTCCTCTGAGCGTGCGCTTTTTGCCGTCGCGAAGCACGGTGATTAAAAACGATTCGCCAATCCGCCGGACGCCAAATTTGTTGCGGATGTCGTATGCGCCGCGTACTTGGTTGCCATCGATGGCGATGATGACGTCGCCTTGCCTCAGCCCGGAACGTTCCGCAGGTGTATTCGGCGCTACGCGTGTGACCACTGCGCCTTCGGTTTCGTCGATCCCCATACCCTCGGCGATGCCGGGGGTTAAGTCTTGGACTTGTACGCCGAAACGGCCGCGGCGGACTTCTCCAAACTCGATGAGCTGATCCATAATCTGGCGGGCCATAGCGATCGGTATAGCGAAGCCGATACCGACGTTACCGCCGCCGGGCGCAAGGATCGCTGTGTTTATGCCGATCAGTTCACCGCGCAAGTTCACTAACGCGCCGCCGGAATTTCCTGGGTTGATCGAGGCATCGGTCTGAATGAAATTTTCATAGGCCTCGATACCTAGGCCGCTTCGTCCCAGCGCACTTACAATTCCGGAGGTGACGGTTTGGCCGAGCCCGAAGGGGTTACCGATGGCGACGACGAAGTCACCGACCTCCAGGACATTGGAATCTCCCAATTCTACGGCGGTTAGATCGTCGGGCCGCACTTTCAACACGGCGACGTCGGTATCTGGATCGCTTCCCATGAGCTCGGCCGAGATTTTTCGCCGGTCTTTTAGTGTGACGACAATCTTGTCGGCATCCGCGATTACGTGGTGGTTGGTAATGACGTATCCCCGGTCGGCGTCGACGATCACACCGGATCCAACACTCTGAGTTTGGCGTTGTCGAGGGGCGTTGGGTATGTCGAAAAACCGTCTAAAGAACGGATCGTCGAACAACGGACTCCGACGAGTTTGCGCCCAGCCACGGGTGGCGATGTTAACAACGCCAGGAGCCACTCTCTTCAGCATCGGCGCCAGCGACGGTAGTTCGTCGCCGTCGACAGCGACCGGCAATACCTGGGCCCATGACGTTGAACAAGCTGCCAACGGAATGACAGCGGCAATCGTCGCCGCAAGAATGCTGCCGAGGTAGCGTCGGGACATCAGTTTCCTCTTTTGGTTTCTCCTGGTTGGAGGTATTGAGCACCGCATTCGCCCACGCGGGTCACACTCCCTTATTTAAGCAAAATTTAACGCTAACCAATTAGCTACGTAAACCAAACGAATTGGGCGAGGTTCGCGTGCGAGCAATGGCATCGGCGCTCTAAGCCGGCGGATAGCGGTACCCAGTATCTCGAAGGTAACACATTGGCTGGATACAATCTCGAACGGCTTAACGTTCTCGTAATCGATGATAATCGTCATATGTTGACGCTGGTCACCGAAATATTGCGTGGGCTCGGTATTCGCAACGTGTTTACCGCTATGGACGCGGCCGAGGGCTTTCGCGAGATGCGCGTGGTTCCTTGCGATCTGGTGTTTTGTGATTGGGCGATGCAACCGTTGGATGGACTCGAATTCGTCCGCCTGGTGCGCACCGCGAAGGACAGCCCCAACGTCTTCGTACCCAATCATTATGTTGACCGGTCACACGCAGATTTCGCGGGTTGTCGAGGCGCGAGACGCTGGTGTCAACGAGTTTTTGGCGAAGCCGATTTCGCCGAAGAGTATTTATCTCCGCATCCTCGAGGTAATTAACAAGCCGCGGGCGTTCGTCCGCAGCAAGAATTTTTTCGGACCCGACCGTCGCCGAAAACAGTTGCCATTTCGCGGTGCTGATCGGCGCATGTCGGATGCAACGGAGAGCAAACCAGTAACCAAGGCTGCTCTGAGCCAGGACGACGTAAACGCGCTGTTCGACTAACGCGGTCAACACAGGAATTTGTCACTGAAGTTTGGGAATTAGGCGATGTCTCAAGGCAATCAAGAAAACCAGGCATTCATCATCCGGCCACCCAACGAGCTTTTGCGCAAGGTGGATAATGGCGACAACGATATTGGATTCGACGAATCGCGCTTGCGCCAGGCTGAAGCCGCGGTGACCGAACTGAAAAAGGATTTCTCGCAATGGATCTGCGAGGACTTGACCCGGCTCCGCCAGGCCTATGATTCGGCATGCTCAGACACCAATAAAAGGCCGGAGCATCTCGATACTATCTCCGGTTTGGTCCACGAAATTAAAGGTGAGGCGGGTAGCTATGACTATCCTCTTCTGACG
>JAAXGF010000305.1 GCA_012267605.1 Alphaproteobacteria bacterium
CCACCACGTGCAATCGTGTCGGCACCTCCCGCACATCAATCGCCCGCACCGCATAACCGTCCATCGCCGACACTGTGGCTGGGGGATGGGTTACCCGCGCGCAGACATCCTCCGCTAAAACGCGGCCACCCGCCTCGGCCAATGACACCAGCTCTCCAGGCAACGGCGCGAACGCCGCAGTGACCCGCTCAATCGCCGTATCGACCGGCAGTAGTTCAGGCGCGTCCCTAAGTGTCGGCAAACTTTACACCTCGCAGTGTTCGCACAAATTTGTAATATCTATTTGATTTTAAACAATTTATTTCGAAATATGGCGACCTAAGTCGCTGAGATTCCCCGGTTTACCCGGGCGATAATGTCGAAAAATTTTACAGTTCTCATCGCGGTTGCCGAAATCAAATTTTAAATTAATCGTATAGCACATTGATATTATTAAATTTCCCATCGGTTGGCATGAAGGATGCAGGGTTGAGAATGTGAGGATTGAAATCCGCGACAGAGTTGTCGAAAAGACTACTCGGTGGTTTTCACCTCTTCATTCCCCCTCGACTCGGGACCGCATGCCGGTCCCTTTTTTTTTGCCGCCATCTCTCGAATCGGCAGAATCGTCGCTCAGAAAAGTGCCGGAATTACCACCTGTCTTGAATGTTAAACGGACCGGTCCAATGGTCATGCTTCGATCGATGGATTTGCACATATCGTAGATGGCGAGCGCCGCGACGGATACCGCCGTAAGCGCCTCCATTTCGACCCCGGTTGGTCCGCGGGTCTTGCACGTCGCCGAAATGTCGACGGAAGAACGACCAGCGTCCAAGGTGAAATTGACCGCGACCGAGGTCAAAGAGATCGGGTGACACAAGGGGATCACGTCTGAAGTTTTTTTTGCCGCCATCACACCGGCGACACGTGCTACGGCGAGCACATCACCCTTGGCGATGCCGCCGCCGCCAATGCGCTCAAACGTGTCCGCCGCCATTGTCACGCTGCCAACGGCGGTAGCCGTTCGGGCACTAGACTCTTTGTTCGAGACATCCACCATGGCGGCCTTGCCCTCGGAGTCCAGATGCCTGAGCCTAACCATATCAAACAGCCTTTGCCTGCCGGCCCAGCAGCTCCGCGGTAGCCGCAGCCACGTCTGGACGGCTCATGAGCGACTCGCCAACCAGAAAGCGCCGGGCGCCAGCCGCGGCCATTCTCCGCAAGTCAGCATTGTATTTTAGCCCACTTTCGCACACCAAGGCCCGCTCCTTGGGAACCAATGGAGCAAGGTTTTCGGTGGTTGCAAGATCCACCTTCAGTGATTTGAGATTTCGGTTGTTGATGCCAATGAGCTGCGCCGTAAGCGCGAGGGCACGGTCGAGTTCGCGACGGTCATGAATTTCAACTAGGATATCGAGTCCGAGTGAGCGCGCCGCCTCAAGGATTTCGTCCGTCGCAGAGTCGTCGACCGCAGCCATGATCAGTAGTACGCAATCGGCGCCAAACGCACGTGATTCGACAACCTGATAAGGATCAAGAATGAAATCCTTGCGCAAAATTGGTAGTTCTACGGCGGCGCGTGCCGCCGCCAAGTGGTCCGCCGTTCCGTGAAAATAGGCTTCGTCCGTCAGAACGGATAGGCAGGTGGCACCACCCCATTGGTAGGCACGGGCAAGCGCCGGCGGATCAAAATCAGAGCGAATCAGTCCACGGCTTGGCGAAGCCTTTTTGATCTCGCCAATCAGAGCCCAACCATGTCGCGATACCGCGCCATCGAGGGCGGCTGCAAATCCGCGGGGTGAAGGCAGATCTGATACTTCGGACAGGAGGGTGGCTAACGGCCTTTCCCTTTTCCGGCGAACGATCTCATCTCGCTTATCTGCGCAAATGCGATCGAGAATGGAGTTCATGAGCTGCCCGATCGGTTTGTAATCTCGACTAGGGCGTTGAGCTTTTCCAGCGCGGCGCCGGATTTTATGGCCGAATCGGCACGTGCCGCGCCGTCCGTCAAACTATCCGCCACCTCGGCGACGACCAGCGCAGCAGCCGCATTCAGCACTACAATTTTATGGTAGGCGCCGTTTGCACCACTAAATAATTCGCGGATAGCCGCCGCATTTGCCTGGGCGTCGCCGCCAAGCAAATCCTCAGGCGCCGCACGGTCGAGACCGGCGTCTTCGGGCGTCACTGTGAATGACCGAACCTGGCCAGCGTCGAGCTCGGCCACGAACGATTCACCTGCGACCGTAAGCTCGTCGATACCATCCTCACCGTGAACCACCCAAGCGCGCTCCGCGCCGAGCAGGTTCAGTACTTCGGCGAATGGTTCGAGAAGGGTGCGATCGTAGACTCCTAGAAGCAACCGCCGGACTGAAGCGGGATTCGCGAGCGGACCCAGAAGATTGAAAACGCTACGGGTGCCGATCTCCTGCCGCGGTGCGGCGACATTGCGCATTGCGCCATGGTGTCGGGGCGCGAACATGAAACAAATACCAGCCCTAAAGAGCGCTTGACGCACCGTATCTATATCCGCATCGATGTTCACGCCCAACGCCTTGAGAACATCGGCGGAGCCGGATCGCGACGACACGGCGCGGTTGCCGTGTTTGGCCACCGGTACACCGCAAGCCGAAACCACGAACGCCGTGGCCGTGGATACGTTGAAGGTTCCCTTTCCATCACCGCCGGTACCGACAATATCGATCGCCCCGTCCGGGGCATCAAGGGCAGTTGCCTTTTCTCGCAGAGCCATGGCACCGCCGGCGATTTCAGATGTCGTTTCGCCGCGGACCCGAAGACCCATCAGTAGGGCGCCGATCTGCGCCGGAGTGGCCACCCCTGCCATCATCAAATCAAAAACCTCGCGGGCCTCACCGGTATCTAACGACTCACCCTTTGCAACCTTGGCGAGGAATGGCCTCATCGCCATTTCCTGCGCCGTCACGACACCCTCTCATGCGCGGAGATTTCGAGGAAATTTCGCAACAAAGCGTGCCCAAACTCCGATTCTATGCTTTCCGGGTGAAACTGCACGCCGAACACCGGATGATGGCGATGCGCGAGGCCCATAATTACACCGTCCGCCGTTTCGGCGGTTACAGCGAGGCATTCGGGGAGCGCGTCGCGGTCAACGATCAAAGAGTGGTAGCGCGTAGCGATAAAAGGATCCTCCAACCCGTCGAAAATTCCTTCGCCTTTGTGTCGTATGTCGCTCGTCTTGCCGTGCATTAGGGTCGGCGCCCGCACGATGCGCCCGCCGAAGGCTTGCCCCACTGCTTGGTGACCCAGGCAAACCCCCAAAACAGGAATTCGCCCAGCCGAGGCGCGAACCAGTTCGAGACATATTCCGGCACGATCGGGATCGCAAGGTCCGGGGGAAATTACGACCGCCTTCACCTCGTCTGCGAAGATCTGATCAACTGTAACGGCGTCGTTGCGCCATACCCTAATCTTTGCCCCCAATTCGCCAAGGTAGTGAACGAGATTATAGGTGAAACTGTCGTAGTTATCGATCAAGACCAACATTTCAACGACTTCGGTAGGAAAATGACGCTTTCGGTGACCAAGAGCGCGCAAGGCGCACCCGCTATATGATGTACCATCCAAATCTATAAAATCACTAGATGAAACGACGAATGTGACGAACGCCGCATGGCATAGCACGGACGCAAATTCGGGGGTGCGCGCCAAGGTTCGGGACCCCAATCCCACTTCTCTAGTGTATGGTCGCAGATGCGGGCTATACCAGTTTGCCATTTTTACCGCGACCGCTAGGATTTCATTTAATAGTTTCGCGCGATTATTCCACAATGCTCAACTATTCAACGGGCCCATTGAATTTTAACGTTTTTGTGAGAATCGAAGCGTCATGAAAAATTGTCGTCACATATTACGTGAACCAATAAAACTAGTCGGCCGCCGTAGCCGAGTGCCTTGTCCAGCATTTGTGCGCCATGACGGACAGACGGATTGGTCGGCACCACAAACTTCGGCAGATTGACGGATAGCGACCACATATGAGACGCCTATGGATCCTACTCGTTTTCGTTCTTTCGGCGCTGGCAAGCTATAAGGCTTGGATATGGGGACCAGCCCTGGTCGATTGGCTGTCGGCGGCGACGCTGACTGGAAACACCGACGAACTGGTCGGCGCGAGCCCGTATCTGAGAACGGTAATCGCACTGTCCGCAGCGGCAATTGCCAGCGTGGTTTTCTTTGTCGTTCCCATCGCCCTAATCGGCTGGGCAACGACGATTCGCGCCTTGGTGGATTTGAAGCACCTTGGGAAGCCAAACGAAAAAGAGGATAAACCTTCTCCCATCAGTGTTGAGGATTTTCTCTCGGCATTCAGCCGAGACAGGCAGCTGGACGCCGTGGCCAAGGATTACAGTGTTTGCCTCGAGGAGGTTGGTCCCCACCGGAAGAGCTCCGCCAATCCTTCGCGGCTTTACGCCACGGCGCCGGCAGCGACGTTTTTTCGAACGGATCGGTTGGTGGACGTGCCCTTGTCGATATGGTTTTTTCGGCACCTTCCTGCAGCCCTTTTTGGCCTTGCGTTGGTTGGTTTGGGGTTTGGACTATTCGACGGCCTGAATCGTTACCGTACATGGACGTCTGCAAACGATATTTCGGGCGTCACACCCACCGACGGTCTCATGTTGGGCCTCGAAATTGGCGCGGCCGCCTTCGTCGTAGCCATGGCGTCAGGGGTTGTTATACGCCTGGGGCTCTACCTTGTGGCAGCGACACGGCATGGCCAAATCGATCGCCTGTGCAGGAACATCGACGAACTTTTCAACGACGGCGAGCAGACGGCATTTCGTCGGAAATTAGCGTTGTTGGAAGCCGATGAACTCAGACGCATGATTTCCCGGGCCATGGGCGAAATCAAGAGGTCGGGAGATCGGGTCGTCGATTCCATAAATAGCCAATCGGCGACGCCACTCGCCGAAGCTGTCGAAAAGGCCCTCGCCAAGCCGATGGATCGGCTAGCACAGGTCGCGCAACGCACCGCTGCGGATCAAAAGAAACAGGTTCACGAGCTTCTCGACGCCACCTTGGCAGCATTCATCGACGCCTTGCAGAAACGATTCGGAAATGCCGTCGACGAAATTAACGCCATCTTGGCGGCCTCTGCGGGGATGGCCAAGGACGTGCATTCATCGTTGGCCGGGATGGCGGATACAGTGGCGCAAACGTCGGCGGAACAACAAGAGCGGCACCATCAGGAACTCCACGCGCTAATCGCCGCGGAAGGCGAGAAACACGTCCAGGAAACCAAGCAATTCGCAGAGCAAATTCAGGACGTAGCAGGTAAGCTCTCGAAGCATGTCAGCGACCATGCGAGTCAGTTTGAACAGGCCCTAGGTAAACTGCTCGAGCGTATTGAGGAGATTGCACAAACCTCCCTTGCGACGGGCGCGCAAGATTTGGCGAAAACGGCTTCGGAATTTTCGGGACTCCACGCAATGGTCGAAAGCCTGATTGTTTCAGTGACCCCAAGCTTGAACCAGGTGATTTCCACTCAGGAACGTTTGAGGGAAACCCTGGAAGACGAGGCCGGAGCGGGAAAAGTAATCGCCTCGGCAGCTAATGATTTGGGAAGCGCTGCACGCGTTAGCAGGGAAACAGTTGAAAAGTTCATTCTACTTGCACGGCATCTCACGGAAACCAGCAAGGCATTCTCCAACGTTTCAGTGGATCCTTCAGAAAGCGGAAAATCCGTCACAAAACCTGAAAAACATGAGCGTTCTTCAAAATCCGGCGACGAACTATCCCGCGCCTTGCTCGAGTTGCGCGAAGAGACCGAAGGCAAGTCGAAGGATTTGCCTGAACTCTAGTCGCTAATTCGCAGTCCCTCGCCGCCGCTCTTGCCTACTGGAGAGGCTGTCCAAATTATGCCGCGTGGGGAGACGAAATTTGCTGACTGCCGTTTAGTAAAAAGGGAGTTGCCGCCATGACGCAAAATATCCTGGTAACAGGTGGTGCCGGATACATCGGCTCCCATGTCGTGCGCCAACT
>JAAXGF010000097.1 GCA_012267605.1 Alphaproteobacteria bacterium
CTCGAAGCCCGAAGTGCGCCCGGATAACCGAAATTCACCCCGTAACGATCCCAAATTCCAGAAAATCGCCAAGCCGACCGCAAGACCGGACGAACAACCGACGTCGCCAGGATCAAATTCATCAGAAATCAGAGTATTTAGAGGTCTCCGATTGGTAATGTAGACCACTTCGTTGTCCGCGCTGGCACCGAGTACACGCGCCAAATGGCGAAATTGAGCCGGGAAATTTTGATGTATAAAGAGAACTTTCATGATCTGCCGTATCCGCCCACAAACCCAAATTCTCAGCGCGATCCACCGTCACAAAAAAATCCGAGTTTGAATCACAGGAAAGAATAATCCCTTAATCGGAGATTGCTGAAGGCAAAAAATTGATTTGGCCCAATACTTTGGCCGCGAGTTTGTGGGATCGGCGAGGGACCAGTAATCCCTCTCCGTTATTCACCCTACCGACGCCCGCAAAAACTGTTAGCGTGCAATTAACTATTTTGACCGACCTCTTGGAATCTATTATGTTTTGTGAAATACGTTGGTCGCTTTGACGGCACCCGAGATGATCATGACGGGATCGACGAAATTGAGGGGTGCCGAGGGGCAGGCTGGTCGGCGGAAAGAGAGATGTTGGCAGGAGGACATCCGATGGATTACGAGGGATTTTTCGCCAAAAAAGTGGCTGGGTTAAAAGACGAGGGCCGTTACAGAATTTTCGCCGAACTAGCCCGCCAGACCGGTCGGTTTCCCATAGCAACGAAACATGGAGACGGGGCGCGGAAGGATATCGTCGTCTGGTGCAGTAACGATTATCTGGGTATGGGACAGAATTCTGTCGTAATCCAGGCCATGACGGATGCGGTCCAGCTTTACGGCGCGGGCGCGGGCGGGACGCGAAACATATCGGGCACGTCGCATCCCCTGGTGATGCTCGAAGAGGAAATTGCCGACCTTCACGCCAAATCGTCAGCACTGGTGTTCACCTCAGGGTATATCGCCAACGAGGCCTCTCTCGGTACCCTCGCCGGGCTGTTGCCCGGGTGTGTGATCTTTTCCGACGCGAAGAACCACGCGTCGATGATCCACGGTATCCGCAGCAGCAAGGCAGAAAAACGAATCTTCCGCCACAGCGACGTTGCGCAATTGGAATCCCTGCTCAAGGAAGTAGATCCGGACACGCCTAAGCTCATAGCCTTTGAGTCCGTCTATTCTATGGACGGAGATATCTCACCGATTGGGGAAATCTGCGACCTCGCCGACGCCTATGGCGCAATAACTTATCTGGACGAAGTCCACGCCGTCGGGCTCTATGGGCCGCGGGGTGGTGGTATTGCCGAGGCGCGAGGGCTGATGGACCGAGTGACCGTGATAAACGGCACCTTAGCCAAGGCTTATGGGGTCATGGGAGGGTATATCGCATCGACTCCGGGTATCGTCGACGCCGTTCGTAGCTTCGCGTCAAGCTTCATATTTACCACCGCACTGCCGCCAGGCGTGGCGGCCGGCGCGCTCGCCTCAATCCGGCATTTGAAGAGTAGCTCGACCGAACGTCAGCGCCATCAGGAACGAGCTGCGACTCTCAAGCGGCGCTTGGCGGAAGCCGATCTTCCGGTGATCGATACGGAAAGTCACATCGTGCCCGTGATCGTCGGCGACCCAGTCAAATGTAAACGAGTCACCGACATGTTGATGGCCGAATTCGGCATCTACATTCAGCCCATCAACTATCCCACCGTGCCACGCGGAACGGAGCGATTGCGCATCACTCCGAATCCATACCATACGGATGAATTGATGGACGATTTGGTGACGGCTTTAACGACCATTTGGCGACGACTAGAGCTTCCACTCGCCGCATAGCCCGTGCCGCCCCAGCCAATTTATTCTCACAGATGGACTGAAGGCCTCACGAAAGAACTGCTTCGGTCAAGGCGTGAATTGTTCGTGGAGGATGCGTTCCTCGAGATTGTGTTCGGGATCGAAAAGAAGATTAAGCTTGACGTCTCGATCCTCGAACACATCCACCGCCATGACCTGGCGCACCTCGGCATAGTCGGCGACGGCACTGACCGGACGTTTCATCGCCTCAATGATTTCGAATCTGACGCTTGCCGCTGACGGCAGAAGCGCGCCGCGCCAACGCCGGGGCCGAAAGGCGCTTATCGGCGTTAGCGCCAGCACATGCGCCCCGACCGGAACGATCGGGCCGTGGGCGGACAAGTTGTAGGCCGTGCTTCCAGCTGGTGTAGACAACAGCACACCGTCGCAAATCAATTCTGGGACGCGTTCCTTACCGTCGATAAGAATCTTGATTTTCGCCGCCTGCCGAGTTTCCCGTAAAAGCGACACCTCGTTAATGGCCAATGCCTCGTGCCGCGAGTGACCGGCGCCTTCGGCCCTCATGCGCAAGGGATGCAACACCGTGGGTTCGCACCGCTCAAGCCGTTCGACGAGATCGAATTCATTATAACTGTTCATCAGAAAGCCCACGGTTCCGCGGTGCATTCCGTATATCGGCACCTCCCGCGTGATAAACCGATGCAGGGTTTCCAACATGAAACCGTCGCCACCCAGGGCCACAATTACGTCGGCTTTTTCAGGGTCGTGGTTGCCGTACCGCTTGCGCATTTTCTTGACCGCCCTTTGCGGTTTCGGCGCTTCGCTGGCGACAAATCCAATCGTATTGATCTTCATTCCCCTCCCCCAATTGGTTGACCCACGCTTCGCAGCAGGTGCGGAGATCCCTCTCACGGTCAGTATAGCGGCTGTGATCGGCACCGCTACCGGCAACCGCACCGCCCAGCGTTTTAGAAATGCTCGGGAGGATTCTCGATCACCCCCCTGTCAAATTCATATGACGGGCCAACGCGGGTTGCCGGCGCTCGATCAGGAAATCGTGCCCGTGCGGCTTTCTTTGAATGGCGTTCTTAATCGCGGCAACAAGATGTTCGTCCTCCCGATGGGCACGCAACACTTCCCGTAGATCGGCGTTATTTTCTTGTCCCAGGCACAGGTAAAGCCTTCCGGTGCACGTCAGCCGAACCCGGTTACAGGATTCGCAAAAGTTGTGGGTAAGCGGCGTGATAAACCCTATTCGCCCCCCCGTTTCCCTGACGTTTACATACCGGGCGGGACCGCCACTACGATGTTCCGACTGTTCAAAGGTCCAGCGCGTTTGCAAATCGGCGCGAACCCTCGATAAGGGCAAATACTGGTTGGAGCGCGATTCATCGATCGCGCCGAGAGGCATTGTCTCGATGAACGTTAGATCGAAACCCTTGTCGCCGCACCAGCGGATCATACGGTCGAACTCGTCATCGTTAGTAGCGCGCAACGCCACCATGTTGATCTTAATTCGTAGACCGGCGCGTTGGGCGGCGAATATCCCTCGCAACACCGCATCAAGGTTTCCGGTGCGGGTAATGGCCCGGAAGCGGGACGCATCGAGGGTGTCCAGTGAAACGTTAATGCGTCGAATGCCTGCATCAAAAAGTGCGGGGGCGTAGCGCGCAAGCTGGGTACCGTTTGTGGTCATCGTCAACTCGTCGAGATCACCCACACCAATGTGGCGGCCAAGGCTCTTGATGAGTCCCAGAACGCCTCGACGCACCAACGGTTCACCACCCGTCACCCGCAGCTTGCGTACACCCAGACCAATGAAGGCGCTGCACAGTCGATCAAGTTCCTCCAAGCTAAGAACATCGGCCTTTGGCAGGAATTTCATCGCCGTAGGCATGCAGTACACGCACCGCAAATCGCAGCGGTCGGTAACCGAAACACGCAGATAGGTGATGTGTCTGCCAAACGGATCGATCATGGACGCATTGACATGAGCTACAGAAACCTAATGCAACGAGGACGGTTCACCAGATACTTCAAGGACCGAAAAAATCAAAGTCTAAAAAGAGATAAACACGAAACCGTGACCACCGTGGGTTCTGTCACTCGGCACCATGTCGCCGCAACAACTCCATGATCGCGATGAACTTTTTCTCGCCGAATGCGAGTTTGATGCTTGCCAAACGAAGCGGCGTCATTCCCGCCGGATCCTGAGCATTGGGGTCGGCGCCATTCTTGATCAGGAACTCGACCAGGTCCAGGTGCCCCCGGTACGCCGCAATATGAAGAGCTGTCAATCCTCCTTGCAAAGACGGTTTGTCAACCTCCGCACCGTTGGCGAGAAGCACCTTGGCGACCGCCAAGCGCCCTTTATCGGCAGCCCGATGCAATGCCGTGTTGCCGAAAAAATCCGCCTGATCGACCGGCAAACCTGAATCAATGAGTTCCTGGACTCGCTCGGCGTCACCGCCCTCGGCGGCCTCTTGCAACGTCTCGGCCATGCCACCGCCGGCAAAACCGCAAACTAGCAAGCAAGAAATTAAGATGTATCGATAATAAGTCATTTCACAATTACCAGGGAAATAGAATCATAATTCCGTATACATCACTCATAATCTTCAATAATCGATAACTCAATCACACTTGCATTTATAGATTTCTTGCCAGCATTTTCAAAGTTAACTGTGACACGATCGTTGATCACTGACTGAACCTGGCCGACACCCCAATCGAGTTGGTCAGGATGACGTACCATCGCGCCCGGAACAAGACGGGTGTCCATAATGTACCTCTCTTCCCGCTCCCCAAAACAATGCCGAATTCGGTCTATTCATAGATACACGGCACAGAAATGTGTCTGCGAATTGCAAGGACAATAAGGTGTCAGTGGTATACTGTCTCCAAGTTTACAAATCACAAGCTGAATTCTCATGAATGATTTACACCTTACTTCACTGTTGTGTGCGCGCCTTTGCCATGAATTGGTAAGCCCTATCGCAGCAATCAACAATGGATTGGAGCTGCTCGCCGGCGATCCGGATTTTCGCGACGAGGCGATGAAGCTCCTGACCCACAGCGCATCGGAGGTTGCTCGCCGACTCCAGTTCTTGCGTAGTGCCTACGGAACTGCCAGCGGTTCAGTTGCGGATCAATCCCTCGAAGAGGCACTCGGACTGGCGAGAACATTTTTTTCTGACGAAAAGTATGAGGTGATTGCGCCATCTGCCGGACTCGAGGACGCGCCCAAGGGATACACGCAGCTGGCACTGAACTTGATCTTGTGCGTCACCGAGGCGCTTCCTCGCGGCGGACGTATAGAGATTGGACCGACACAGTCGCTGGACCGACCCGGCTTGATCGCGCGGGGGCACGGGGCGAAGATCAAGGCCGACGAACAGTTCCGCCGATGCCTTACCGATGAAATAAATCCTCTCGATGCTGATCCGCGCACGGTTCAACCCCTGTTCACAGCACGTTTGGCCGCTTCATTGCGCGGTTCCCTGCGCCTCGCGACAAACAGCGAAACCGCGTTGGAAATTGTCTTTCTACGCAATAGGAATGATTAATTTCGGGGCTCGCCGCCAATCATACGTCGATTCATTTGTTTTTAATCACTGTCCCGCACATTTCTCTCATAGTCGCTCATGGTGACGGCATTTCGCCAAGGTCGCCATGACTGATAGCAGGGGATTTGCGCATGGACGACTTACTTAGCGAGTTTCTTACCGAGACGGCAGAGAGCATCTCGGTTTTAGACCTTGAGATCGTGAAGCTCGAACAGAACCCCAACGATCCGGAACTCTTGGGGAATATTTTCCGTCTCGTTCACACGATTAAAGGCACTTGCGGGTTCTTGGGTCTGCCTCGACTAGAGGCGGTCGCGCACGCGGGCGAAAACGTCCTCGGTAAATTCCGCGATGGCGAGCTGGAAGTCACACCGGATGCCGTGAGCATCATTCTAGAATCGTTGGATTGCATCAAAGATTTGCTCGCCACTCTCGAAGCTACCGAATCCGAGCCACCAGGAAGCGATGAGGACCTGATTTCCCGGCTTAACGCCTATGCCGAAGGCCATGCTGTGCCGGCAGCATCCAACAGCGAACCCAGCCCCGCCGACGAGCCAGGCGCCTCAAAAGAATCCGAAGATTTCAGCGTCGAAAATGAGGCGAACAAGGAAGAATCGACACCGGAAGCGCAAGTGGAGCCGGCTGCTCCGACAGTCCCCGCACCAAGTGAAACCGCGGAGAAGCCGTCGAGCGCGGAAGCCGCCACTACCAAGAAGGCGACGCCCATTAAACAATCCTCGGAACCGTCCATTGCGAACCAAAGTATTCGGGTCGGTGTCGATCTGCTCGAAAACCTGATGACCATGGTGAGCGAGTTGGTATTGACCCGCAATTCGCTTCTTCAGATGGTTCGAGGAAACTCTGATAGCGAGTTCAACACCCCGTTACAGCGCCTAAACCACATCACCGCCGAACTCCAGGAAGGGGTGATGAAGACGCGAATGCAGCCCATCGGTAACGCGTGGGCGAAGCTTCCGCGCATCATTCGCGATCTTTCGGTTGATCTGAATAAGAAGATCGACTTGCAGATGCTCGGTGCGGAGACCGAACTCGACCGCCAGGTGCTCGAATTGATCAAGAATCCCTTGATTCATATGGTTCGCAACGCGGCCGACCACGGCATTGAGAAGCCCTCAGACCGTGTCAAGGCCGGGAAGCCAGCGATGGGAACCGTAACCTTGAATGCGTACCATGAGGACGGCCACATCATCGTGGAAATTACCGACGGTGGCCGCGGCATCGCCGTCGAGCGAATTAAGGAAAAGGCGATCGCGAATGGTCTCGCTTCGGAAGCGGAAATGGCCGCCATCTCGGACCAGGTTGCCTTGCAGTACATCTTCAAGCCAGGACTCTCCACGACCGAAAAGGTTACCTCCGTTTCGGGCCGTGGTGTCGGAATGGACGTTGTAAAAACCAACGTGGAAAAGATCGGCGGCACCATTGAGCTTCAGTCCGAGCCCGGCAAGGGATCGACCGTGCTGGTAAAGATCCCGTTGACCTTGGCAATCGTGTCCGCTCTGATCGTCGAATGTCGAGGCCAACGATTCGCTATTCCACAACTTGGCGTCGTAGAGCTTGTGCGCGCCTCGGCCAATTCAGATCATAAAGTTGAAAAAATCAACAACGCGGCGGTATTGCGCCTGCGCGATCGTTTGCTTCCCTTGGTTTACCTCGACCGCACGCTGCGTTTGAACGACGCGGATATCCCGGAGACGGACGAGGAGGACCATTTTATCGTGGTTACCCAAGTCGGCGCGAATACCCTTGGAGTCATCGTGGATCAAGTTTTCGACACCGAGGAGATTGTCGTCAAACCGGTCGCACCAATGTTGCGTGACATTGGAATTTTTGCCGGCAATACAATTCTCGGTGATGGTAGCGTCGTCATGATCCTGGATACCAATGGTATCGCAGCAGCGGCTGGACAACAGGCCATCGGTAGCAGCGAAGAGGCCAAGACCGAAGGCCCGGCAAGCTCCTCAGAGGAAGAATGCGTCTCGATGCTGATATTCCGCGCTGGCGGGGATACACCAAAGGCCGTACCTCTTGCGCTAATCGCGCGCCTTGAGGAAATCGACCGTTCGACCATCGAGATGTACGACGACCGACCCGTCGTACAGTACCGCGACCACTTGATGCCGCTGGTGCCGGTTACGGCGGAACAGGTCTATTCGGGCGATGGCCGCCAACCGATCCTGGTCTTCGCCGACGGTGACCGCAGCATGGGACTGATCGTGGACGAAATCGTGGATATCGTCGACGAACAACTAGAGATCAAGCTCTCCGGCGAGCGCGCTGGTCTCGTTGGTAGTGCGGTGCTCGCTTCGAACGCGACCGAAATCGTTGACGCCGGCTACTATCTGACACAGGCGTACGGTGATTGGTTCAAACGGACTCATGGATCAGAAGGCCAACCGACAACAGAGCGCAAGCGCGTATTGTTGGTCGACGACAGCCCCTTCTTTCGCAATTTGCTGTCGCCACTTCTGGCCGGTGCCGGATATGAAGTTGTGACGGCTGAGGATGGCGACGAAGCGCTGGAACTCTTAGAGAAGAATCCAGAATTTGACGCCATCGTCAGCGACATTGAAATGCCCCGCATGAGCGGATTCGATTTTGCAAAGGCTTGCCGCGGTAGTGAGCGCTGGCGGGACACACCGATTCTGGCCCTCTCGTCACGAACCTCGCCGGATGACCTCGATCGTGGCCGCGAGGCCGGATTCACTGATTATGTTGCAAAATTCGATAGAGACGCCTTGTTGTCCGCGCTATCTGAGTCATTCACGCTAACCCGGGGGGTCGCATGACCGACGCACCAAATAATCCAACTACCGAGACGGAGAATCCCCACGCCGGCCAGGCCGATGGCGTGAAGCAAGAATACGTGACCATCGTGATCGACGATCAGTGGTTCGGTATTCCCGTTCTCACCGTACAAGATGTCCTTGGCCCGCAACGGATCACGCCGATCCCATCGGCCCCAGCTGAGATTGCCGGTTCCCTAAACCTTAGGAGCCGTATCGTCACCGCAATGGATGTCCGCAAACGTTTGGGATTACCCCAACGGGAAAAGGAAGAGGCGGTAATGAGTGTCATCGTCGATTTCGAGGGCGAGCTTTACAGTCTCCTTATCGACACCGTCGGCGAAGTCCTGAGCTTGCCCGCCGAACGGTACGAACGTAACCCGGATACGTTGGATGCCCGCTGGCGTGAGGTCTCGGACGGAATCTACCGCCTTGACGATCGTCTGCTTGTCGTACTCGACGTCAAAAGACTGCTCGCGACGAATCGGGAGAAGGCCGCCTAGTTCGTGTTGACTTAGCTAGGTGGTCATTGAGTTGCGATCTGTGAAGGCCGGTCAAGCAATTAAGGGAATAGTGCAATGAAATCCTGCCTTGTCGTCGATGACTCTAAAGTGATCCGAACTGTCGCACGGCGGATCCTCGAGGAACTCGAGTTTGAAATCAAGGAAGCCGGTGATGGCAAAGAGGCGTTGGACGCGTGTTGCGAAGAGATGCCAGACGCCATCCTCTTGGACTGGAACATGCCGGTGATGAGCGGTATCGATTTTCTCCGCGCCTTGCGCGAGAAACAGGGGGGGCTGATCCGATTGTTTTGTTTTGCACCACCGAAAACGATATCGCACACATTCAGGAGGCGATGTCGGCAGGCGCAAACGAATACATTATGAAACCCTTCGATAGCGAAATTATCAAACTGAAATTCGAGCAAGTCGGGCTTGTTTGATGGCCCCTCCCCCGGCAACTTTACGCGCACCCGCGGACGTCGCGGCTGACGAATCAGACGCCTACCGGGTCATGGTTGTAGATGACTCGGCGGTAATACGCGGGCTGATCACGCGTACGCTGGAAGGAGATCCACAAATCTGCGTGGTGGCCTCCGCCGCCAACGGACAATTTGCCATCGATATGGTTCAGCGCCGAGATATCGAGGTCGTTGTTCTCGATATTGAGATGCCGGTGATGGACGGTCTAACTGCGTTGCCCAAGATTATCGAGGCCCGACCCGCGTGAAGGTTATTATGGCGTCGACTTTGACGACTAAGAACGCCGCCTACAGCCTACGCGCCTTGTCTATGGGCGCCTCCGACTATATTCCCAAGCCATCGTCGACCAGCGAGCTGCATTCGGGCGTCGCCTTTCGCCATGAGCTAGTCGGCAAGGTCAAGACCCTTGGAACCGCTTTCCGAAAGGGACAGGGCCAACCACTGCCGGGTGAGGCCAATGACAAGAGTGAAAATGACGGACAAGAGGAACGAGCGGCGTCGCCGGCGCCGCCCAAGGTTGTCAGAAAATCGATCGCCTTCGCCAAGCCAGCAACCCAGCCGGCGAAAATCATCGCCATCGGCAGCTCGACCGGTGGACCTCAGGCACTGTTCAAGGTTTTGGCCGGCCTAAAATCGAAACTCTCGGTGCCGGTCGTCATTACCCAACACATGCCAGCCAAGTTCACGGCTATCCTCGCCGAACATATTGAAAGCAACTGTGGTGTCCCATGCAAGGAAGGGGTTGACGGCGAACCCATTGAAGCAGGGCGTGTTTATATCGCGCCTGGCGATTTTCATATGCGGCTCACAGGAGATCGGTCGGCGCCCCAAATCAAGTTGAGCCAGGACGAACCGGTGAACTTCTGCCGCCCCGCAGTGGACCCCATGTTCGAAAGTGTCGCCAGCATTTACGGTGCCTGCACCCTCGGGGTGGTTCTCACGGGAATGGGCCATGACGGGGAAGCCGGAGGCCGGCAAATCACCGAGGCTGGAGGCTCTATGATCGCTCAGGATGAAGCCACAAGTGTTGTTTGGGGCATGCCTGGTGCGGTGGCCAACGCCGGAATATGTAGCGCCGTGCTTCCGATCACGGAAATTGCCGGCAGAATCGCGAAGCTTGTCGGAAGGGGTGGCTAATGCGAACGGAGGATTTCAATCTCATCAGCGGGTTTTTGAAGGAAAGATCTGGCTTGGTCCTTTCTCCCGACAAACTTTATTTGCTTGAAAATCGGCTGACCCCGGTTGCCCGCAAACGTGGCATGGGCGGCCTCGACGAAATCGTGCAAGCCATTCGAACGGGCCGCGATGAGCCTTTGTTTCGCGACATTACGGAGGCCATGACGACCAATGAGTCGCTGTTCTTCCGCGACTCCCGACCGTTTGAGCAGTTCCGCAATATGGTGCTACCGCGCATACTGGAATCGCGAGCCGCCGAACGTTCGATACGCATTTGGAGCGCCGCCTGTTCGACTGGCCAGGAACCCTATTCAATTGCCATGTGCCTACGCGAGGAAGAAGCCAAG
>JAAXGF010000339.1 GCA_012267605.1 Alphaproteobacteria bacterium
AGGCACCTGGGCAGTTACGTTTTCATTAAAATCACAGGTAATTCTCCTACCCGCTATTCATACAACAATGGAGCTTGTTTGAGAATCCGGGTGATTTGGGGCGAGTCCGGCCTATAAATTTACGCTGGCGCGTTTTCCAAAAATTTCCTAAAAGTGGGCGGCTTTTAGTCCGGCCACATTGTAAGCCGAGATGGGCTTGGAAAATCCCTTAAGCAGTATATCGGGTAGAGGGGCCATGATTACCGCGTCCTCGACATCGGCGCTCACGTGTTCAGAGATTAGAATTTGTCCATCTTTCGCCCGATCGCACAGCCGCGAAGCTAGATTTACGACGAGACCCACGGCTCCGTAGTCAAAGCGCCCAAG
Source organism: Alphaproteobacteria bacterium (assembly GCA_012267605.1). Lineage (GTDB taxonomy): Bacteria > Pseudomonadota > Alphaproteobacteria > JAAXGF01 > JAAXGF01 > JAAXGF01. The sequence continues at coordinate 367 of JAAXGF010000339.1, forward strand.
AAACCCAATTTGTCCTAGCACCGCCTGTCCACTGGCGATGCCAATTCCAAACCCTAAATCGTACCCGCGACCGCGCCACTCAACGATGAGCCGTGTGATTCTGTCGCGCATCGTGACCGCCATCTGAATGGCCTGCAGCGATGGGGCCTCACAAGTCACAGGATCATTGAAGTAAACCATCAGTCCATCTCCGGGGAAACGTTCCAGAGTGGCATCGAATTCGTGAATGAGGGGCCCGAGCGCCAGGTGGTACTCGCGCAGAATTTTCATAATTTCTTCTGGCTCGGCCGACTCTGAAAAACGGACGAAGTTTCTGAGATCGCAAAACACAACAGTGATCTCGCGACGACGGCTCTCCAACAATTTTTCGTTACCAGGCGACGTGATTAGCTCCGCGATCTGGGGGGAGAAAAAACGCTTTAGCTCGTTCATACGCTCCAGTTCTACGAGCTGCTCTGAGACAGGCTGGTTTAACTCTTCGTTCCATATTTTCATCTGGTTTGCCTGTTCTTCGGTCTTGTCGTGTAGGGTCTTGATACGAAGCATAGATTTAACCCGGGCCACAAGTGCAGTGTGATCCACGGGTTTGGTTAGATATTCGTCGGCGCCAGAGTCAAGACCTTCGACCACGTCTTTTGGATCCACCTTGGCAGTCACCATGATTATCGGAATGAACGGGCAGGCGGGATCACTTTTCAGGCGACGGCATACCTCGATCCCGTCCATCTTCGGCATCATGACGTCCAAAAGAATTAGGTCCGGACGTATTTCGCGCGCCACGGCAAGCCCCTGCTCACCGTCCGTCGCCGTAAGAATTTCGTATCCGCGAGAAGAAAGGCGCCGCTCGAATATGTAGCGGTTTGCAGGATTGTCGTCGACCACCAGAATCTTTGCGGGATTATTCACCTTCGGTGCCTCTGCTGGGATTGGGACGTTAACGAAGATACACCTTGTTCGTCATCACGAGTATCGAACTTGGCTCGAGCGAACTGATCAATTCAAATTGCCGGTTCAAAATATATTTTGTTTCAGGCAAATCGTACCTTGTATTGTCTTCGTTGCGAACCGTTTGAGTCACATTCATTAAGCCAACCTATTCCGCATTTTGGACGCCAATGGCGGGTACCGTGCCGCTGAGACGAGAACGCGCTTAATCTAGCCCGCGATCAACGCGGACTGGTCGGCTTTGCGAATTAGGCACCCCGGCCCGCATATACTGCATGATTTAAATGAATCGGAATCGTGAACGCGAAGGTAGCCACTTTCATTGATGCTGATTCGAGCCAAATGCGACCGCTTGAATCATTTTTTTGAACTGGGTCGCTAGCGGCAGAAAATTCGGCATGACAATGGCGTGCAACATGGAGCGAGGCGTTCCATACATCTCGTCCGACCGGTTCGCCGAGCGTTACCCTCAATTCGCGGCGTAGCAACAGCTTGTGCCCAGTGCGAGTTGGTGTTTACGAGAAGCGGCGCATACACCCAGTTCGATAGGGAATCGATTTTGACCGGATGCAAATTCGAAATATGGCGGAGCATCGTTCAAGTACTGAAATCAAGATGAAAAAACAGAGTCCACTCGGTCGATTTCCGGTCCAGCTTATCAAGCGGCAAACTATCGGGAATTGGGGAGCTCGCTCATCAATAATTCTTTTTGCGTGCAACGACGCCAATAAATTCCCTTTTTGCGACTATTAGTCGTTTGTTGTTACTATACTTATGTAATCTAGAGTAGTTGGCGCCGCAATTATAAAATTCTTAATACAATCCCTATTAACTAACTGGGAGTGAGTACGAGCGGACCGGAAATTTTCAGGAACTGAGAATTGTGCCGTGAATCGATCATCGATTCCAAGACATTTCACCGGGCGATGAGAGAAAAGAATTCAGTCTGGGGATAATCGGGAAAGCGAGGAAGTCATGGGTGCATTAAAAGCGGGAAACATCTGGAAAGTGGCTTTGGTGTTATTCGCTGCGCCGCTGATCGCGGTCGCCTTTCTGTTTTGGGACATCCCTTATCTAGTCGAGGACGAGGCTCGCCGGGAAGCCATTGTGGCGGCACAGAACACTGCCAATCAATTCAAGACCTTGCGAAAATACTATGCTCAAAACGTGGTCAAGAAGGTCATCACCGATGGCTCTCTGGGAGCCTCGTTCGAACATAAGAATGATGCAAAATCGATTCCGTTGCCGGCGACAATGATTCATGATTTGAGCGAGGAACTAGAGAAGCAAGGTACCTCGATCAAACTATATAGCCCGTTTCCGTTTCCCAACCGGACGAGTAGAAACCTCGACGATTTCGCTAATCAGGCCTGGGCGACGCTTTCCCAAGATCCTGGTCAACCCTATGTTAGCACAGAGGTGATCGGTGGCCAGGAAACTGTTCGAGTCGGCATCGCCGACACTATGGTGGGCGAGGTTTGCGTATCCTGCCACAATTCCCGCGCAGATACACCCAAGGATGACTGGAAGCTTGGCGATCTCCGGGGCGTGTTGGAGATAAGCACATCGATCGAGGAGCAAATCGCTCATGGCCGATGGTTTGGGCGCCTCATCGCCTTGGCGCTGGTGATTTTCCTCAGTGTCGTCGGAGGCACAGTTTTTCTGCGAATCAATGCGACGGTGGTTCGGCCCCTCGCCGAGTTGACCGATGCCATGGATACGCTAGCGAATGGCGACACCTCTGTTGAGATTCCAGCGCTCGACCGCGCCGGAGTCGTCGGAAAAATAGCCCAGGCGTTGGCGCATTTTAAAAGCGAATCAATCGATAAGGAACGTCTTGAGAAGGCCAAAATAGAAGACGATCAACGTGCAGAAGCTGAAAAGCGGCGCGCCGCGTTGGAACTGGCGGATAGTTTTGAAACTCGCTTCAAAGACCTAGTCGATGATGTTGGTGCAGGTGCCGCATCAATGCAGTCAACAGCGAAATCGATGACATCGGCGGCAGAGATGTCGAGCGAGAGGGCTGGCGCGGTCGCTGCGGCCTCGGAGGAGGCTTCAGCAAATGTTCAGGCGGTTGCAGCGGGCGCGGAGGAACTGTCTTGTTCGATCGGCGAGATCACCCGCCAAGTGAACGATTCCAAAACATTGGCAGAGGGCGCCGTTGAGCAGGCAGTGCGAACCAATGACGTGGTACGGAGCTTGGCCGAAGGTTCGAGCAAGATTGGCGAAGTAGTTAGTATGATCAACGACATCGCCGGTCAAACCAATCTATTGGCGTTAAATGCAACGATTGAGGCGGCTCGTGCCGGCGAGGCGGGAAAGGGATTCGCTGTGGTCGCTTCCGAGGTAAAGTCTCTCGCTTCTCAAACGAGCAGCGCGACGGAAGAAATTACCGCGCACATCGACGCAATTCAAACGTCGACCGGAGAAGCCGTAACCGCTATCGAGGAAATCGGAAAAACCATTTCGGAGATGAACGAGATCGCGGCATCCATTGCTACAGCGGTCGATCAACAGGGTTCGGCCACCGGCGAGATCAGCGAGAATGTACAGCAAACCACGGCCGGAACTTCGGAGGTCGCTAGCAACATCGTTGGCGTGAACCAACTCGCCTCGGAGACGGGCGAGGCGGCGCTAACGGTGCTCGAGGCGGCCAGCCAATTGGCCGAGCGAGCCAACACCCTTGACCGCGAAGTCAAGAAATTCTTGTCGGAGGTACGCGCGGCTTGATCCTGCTACCTGCGTAGGCTGAGGTTACGATCGCGGGATGGCGAAAATTGAAGGTGCCGTCGCCAATCCGCGGAAGAGTTCCCAGGGTGTAACTATCCTTCTTTTTGCGCGGCACTATCCTTTTGCGCGGGGATTCGAGCGCAATAGAAACGCCGGAACGTGTTCACCCATGCCACGGACCTTTGTTTCGACGGATCCTTCGCGGGCCTTGCGGCCACTACCCTTTGACCGTATCTCCTTCTTAGGACGAGGCTCCTTGTCTGGCCGGGATTTCCTTTCTGGACCGACTCTAGATTGAACGCTTGTTTCTTTTTCGCCAGCCGACTTCCTTTCCGTATCGCGCTTCTTAATTCTCGTATCTAGTTTGCCATCGGTGGTTTCGGCCGAAATCGCGATCTCCGGGATATCCTTTCCGATTAGACGGCAAATTGCAGAGACAAATTTGGCGTCGTCGGCCACTGCGAGCGTAATCGCCCTTCCTCTATGCCCCGCGCGACCGGTTCGGCCGATTCGGTGAACATAGTCCTCCGCGTGGGTCGGCACGTCGTAATTGAAGACATGACTCAATCCAAAGATATCAAGTCCACGCGCCGCCACGTCACTGGCCACAAGGAGCCGAACTTTACCGCGTTTAAACGATTCCAGCGTTTCGGTGCGTAGCGACTGCGGCATATCGCCGTGCAGCGCGGCCGACTGAAACCCGTGGCGCCGAAGTGAACGGTTGAGCAAATCGACATCCCGCTTGCGGTTACAAAATATAAGGGCGTTGCTGACCGAACTGGTTGCGAGAAAATGTCGTAAGGCGACACGTTTCTTACGTGGTTCGACACGTACCAAAGCGTGGCTCACGTTTTCCGCGGGTGACGCGGGAGGAGTTACACTGATTTCCCGTGGATTATGCAAAAAAGCATCCGCGAGCCGGCGGACTTCCTTGGGCATGGTAGCGGAAAAGAACAACGTTTGCCGCAGGGTAGGGAGCAGACCAGCGATTCGCTCTACGTCCGGTATAAAACCCATATCGAGCATTCGGTCTGCTTCATCAATGACGAGGATCTTCACGCCGTGAAAAAGAATCTTGCCTCGTTCGAAAAGATCCAATATTCGACCTGGCGTCGCGATCAAGACATCCACCTCACGACCCAGCGCTTGCTCTTGCTCGTTAATTGATACGCCGCCAATGAGCAGAGCCATTCGGAGATTGTGCTGCTTGCCGTAAATTTCGAAGTTTTCGGAGACCTGCGTCGCCAGTTCGCGCGTAGGGGTCAAGATGAGAGAACGTGGCATCCGTGCCTTTGCGGTGCCCGCAGCGAGAATGTCGATCATCGGAAGTGTAAACGCGGCTGTTTTGCCTGTCCCGGTCTGCGCGATACCTAGGACATCTCGACCCTGAAGAATGTAAGGAATCGCCGCTTCCTGGATTGGCGTGGGCTCGATGTATCCGGCGTCGGCGACGGCTTGCAAAACGTCGGCTCCGAGACCGAGATCGTTAAAACGCATTGAAAATTTTCACGATCATGGCGTCTTTGAACGCGTCACTTCGTAGCCGAACTAATTCACTGGAGGCGAGACTACACATGAACCGAATTACCATTCAAACATCTTGGAGAGATCAAGACGCGTATGTCAACGTTCATGGGCACCCCCACGATCTATCAATACGGCTGGTACGTTTCGCACAAATACTTCATCCTGGAAATGTCTTGTATTTGGCGGCGTGGCTGCCGAGCCAGAATGACACATAACTTGGCGCATACTAGGCAGTCTGCTAATTTCGCGAAACCATATCGAACGAAAAACCGCATCTAATATGTTGATCGAGGCTTCCCGTTCCGCACTTCTTGTAATCGATGTCCAGGAACGTTTGTTGCCATCGATGGCCAATCCGGACGGCGTAATCCGTGGATGCCGGCTTCTTCTCGAAGCGGCGCGACATCTGTCGGTACCGACCGTGGTTTCCGAACAATACCCCAAAGGTCACGGACCAACTGTTCCGTCATTGGAGGCATTAATTCCCGATGGTGCCATCACCGCAAAAGTGCATTTTTCATGTCTTGGCGACGCGAGTTTGCGCAAGCGAATTTCCGATCTCGGGCGAGACCAAATCATCATAGGCGGAATTGAGGCCCACGTATGCGTATTGCAGACCGCACTGGGATTAAAGCAACAAGGTTTCGTACCATTTGTTGTCGAGGACGCAGTATCATCGCGAACCGGTGATAGCCGGGTATGCGCGCTTGCCCGGTTACGCTCAAATAAAGTGGAAACTGTTACCGCCGAGATGGTGCTGTTCGAGTGGCTTGGCCGCGCCGGAACCGACACCTTTCGCGAACTAAGTCGCCTCATTCGCTAATCCGATTCGAGGTGTTGCTGAAGGGTGGCTTACAAATCCAGATCGGTAGCGAATCGGGCGTTCTGTTGAATAAAGGCGAATCGTAGCTCCGGTTTCCGGCCCATTAACTCTTCCACGCGCGTGGCGGTAAACGCGCGGTCATCCTCGGGAATCTCGACCCGATGGAGCGTACGGGTCGCTGGATCCATGGTCGTCTTGCGTAGCTGTTGGGGGGGCATTTCGCCCAGTCCCTTGAACCGGCTTACATCTATTTTTTTCTTGCTGGAAAATTCATTCTCGATCAGTTCGGCGCGGTGTTCTTCGTCACGGGCGTAACGTGTGATTCCGCCTTGGCTGAGACGATAGAGAGGTGGTACGGCAAGATACAGGTGGCCGCTTTCGATGAGCTGTGGCATCTCGCGAAAAAAAAACGTCATCAACAAGGCCGCGATATGCGCCCCGTCGACATCTGCGTCAGTCATGATAATGACCTTTTCGTAACGCAGGTCATGCTCGGAATACGCGTTGCCGGTGCCGCATGCTAGAGCCTGACCGATATCGTTGAGTTCTTGGTTGGCGCGCAATTTTTCATTGGTGGCGCTGGCTACATTAAGGATCTTTCCACGCAACGGAAGTACTGCTTGGGTTTCACGATCGCGAGCTTGTTTCGCCGAACCGCCGGCCGAATCGCCTTCGACGAGAAATATCTCTGTTCCTGCCGCCTCAGCCCGGGAACAATCGGTTAATTTGCCCGGCAATCGCAATCGACCGCCAGCCTTCTTGCGCGCGACTTCCGCCTCACGCCGACGGCGTTGGCGCTCGTCAGCGCGTTCCATGGCCAATCCCAGTAAAGCGTTGGAAGCGTCGGGATCGGCGCCCAACCAGTGGTCAAAATGATCCTTAATCGCGGATTCAACCAAACGGGTTGCCTCGGCGGAGACCAGCCTTTCCTTGGTTTGTCCTTGAAATTGGGGCTGCGGTAGAAATACGGAAAGCAAGGCGCAAGCACCGCCGACGACGTCGTCCGTTGTCAGCTGCGCCGCTTTCTTGTTACCGACAAGTTCGCCGTAGGCGCGCAAGCTCCGCGTTAGAGCGTTGCGCAAGCCCGCTTCATGAGTTCCACCCTGGGGAGTTGGTACCGTGTTACAGTAGGAGCTGATAAAGGAATCCCCTTCCAACGGCCATGCCAGTGCCCATTCGACCGTTCCTTGTTCTTGCGAAAATTGCGCCGTGCCGCTAAATGGCGTGGGTGTCGCGGTGGATCGCCGATCCAAGGTGGTCGCGAGAAAATCGCTTAGCCCTCCAGGAAAATGGAGTGTCGCCCGCTGGGGTACATCGTCACCGACGCCAATCAGTGCTGGATCACACGTCCAGCGAATTTCGACACCGCGAAAAAGATAGGCTTTGGAGCGTGACATTCGATATAAGCGTGCCGGTCGGAATTTGCACGTAGGCCCGAAAATATCGGGATCGGCATGGAATCTGACGCTGGTGCCCCTTCGGTTTTGTACCGCGCCCCGCGCCGCAAGTTTGTTATCAGGAACGCCACGGACATAGCTTTGAGTCCATAGCTTGCGGTCGCGCGCCACCTCGACCTCGAGCCTGTCGCAAAGTGCGTTGACCACAGATAGACCTACGCCATGAAGACCGCCGGCCGTATGGTACACTTTGCCATCGAATTTTCCGCCGGCGTGCAGCGTCGTCAATATGACCTCCAATGCGGACTTTTTCTTGAACTTTGGATGGGCGTCTACGGGTATTCCACGGCCGTTGTCGCGCACGGTTATGTATCCGTCGGCGGCGAAATCCACCTCAATTCGGCTGGCGTGGCCGGCGACCGCTTCGTCCATCGCGTTGTCCAGGACTTCGGCGAAAAGATGGTGTAGGCCGCGTTCGTCGGTACCGCCGATATACATCGCCGGTCGACGGCGTACGGGCTCCAGGCCTTCCAGGACTTCGATGTCCTTGGCAGAATAGCCGTTTGCACGCCCGTCATCATCGCCGTTGAAGGGAAAAGACTGCTGGGTTGTCGCCATGATTAAGTTTCAGTATAGGTTCCTCGGCGTCGGGCGGCAATATCCTGTGGTCTAACGGTAAATTTTTGGCAAATATAGTAGGCCATGAGTATGGATCGTGAAATTGCCTGGCCCGGAGCGGTATCTGAAGCAACATTCTCCGACACGAATTGAGAGGAAACGACCCATGCCTGTAGAGCAAGACCTGCCTCACGGGGTGCTCGCGACCCGTACCCTGGCGATGCCAACCAACACTAATCCTGCGGGTGACGTCTTCGGTGGGTGGTTGCTGTCGCAGATGGACATCGCTGGCGGCATCATGGCGCATCGCCGGGCCGGCGGCCGGGTGGCGACCATCGCGGTCAACAGCATGGAATTCCACCGCCCAGTATTTGTTGGCGACGTTGTGTCGTGCTACGCGACAATCGAACGTGTGGGCCGTACCTCGCTAACCGTGCATATCGAGGCCTGGGCAGCGCAACGGGATGGCGATCATCAGACCAAGGTTACAGAGGGCAAATTTACCTTCGTCGCCATTGACCAAGCGAGGCAACCGCGCCCAGTACCCGCCGAATCCGAAACGCGATGAATGTTAAACGCTATAATAGTTCTTGAATTCGACCGGATGGGGGGTGTGCTCCAGGGCGTAAATCTCTCCCCACCTAAGTTCCATATATCCGTCGATGAGGTCGTCGGAGAACACGTCACCCTTTTTCAGGAATTCGCGGTCCGCGTCCAGCGCCTCGACGGCCTCGCGCAAGCTGCCGCAAACGGTGGGGATATCCTTGAGCTCCTCGGGTGGCAAGTCGTAAAGATTCTTGTCCATCGGGTCACCGGGATGAATCTTGTTCTCGATCCCATCGAGTCCGGCCATCAACATCGCCGAGTAGGCGAAATAGGGATTTGCCGCCGGATCCGGGTAACGGACCTCCACCCGCTTGCCCTTCGGACTCGGATCGTGAGGAATGCGGAACGCGGCGGATCGATTCTTCGCCGAATAGGCGAGAAGCACCGGCGCCTCGAAACCAGGCACCAAACGCTTGTAGCTGTTGGTCGTGGGATTTGTGAAAGCGTTGATGGCCTTGGAGTGTTTCATCAAACCACCGATGTAATAGAGCGCCGTATCTGACAGGTCAGCGTAGCCGCCGCCGGCGAACAAGGGCTTGCCGTCCTTCCAAATGGACTGATGCACGTGCATGCCGGACCCGTTGTCGCCATAGATCGGCTTGGGCATGAATGTCGCCGATTTGCCGTAGGAGTGGGCGACATTATGCACGCAGTACTTATAAATTTGCGTGCTGTCCGCGGTGCTAAGCAAGGTGCCAAAACGAATTCCGAGCTCGTTTTGGCTCGGCGCCACCTCGTGGTGATGCTTTTCCACCGATAAGCCCATATCGGCCATCACGGTCATCATTTCGGCGCGCAAATCGCTCAGCCAATCGACCGGGGGCACGGGAAAATAGCCTCCTTTTGGGGCGGGGCGGTGTCCCGGATTGCCTTCTGGATATTCGCGACCGCTTGTGTATGGGCCCTCCTCCGAATCGAGCGCATAAAAGGTGTGGTTTGTGGACACGTCGTAGCGCACGTCGTCGAAGACGAAGAATTCGGGTTCCGGTCCAAAATACGCGGTATCTCCGATCCCCGCGTAGTTCATGTAAGCCTCGGCGCGGTGAGCGACCATACGCGGATCCCGGCCATAGCCTTCTCCGGTACCGGGCTCCAAGACATCGCAAATCAACACCAGCGATGTCTGCGCGGCAAACGGATCCAATACCGCGGTTGTCGGGTCGGGCATCAGGCACATATCCGATTCACTAATGTCCTTCCAGCCAGAGATCGACGAACCATCGAACATGACGCCGTCAACGAACATCGATTCATCCACGGTTTCGACCGCTATTGCGAGGTGCTGCCATTTACCACGCGGATCGGTAAAACGGAGATCAACGAACTTCGCTTCGTGTTCCTTGATTTTCTCTAGCACGGCTTTGATGTCGGACATGGCTCATTTTATCCGTGTTTGAATGATCCCATTACTTCAGCACGCTTGACGCTCTCGATGGGGAATTCTCACGCAATGACGGTAAGGTTACGGCAGTCGCGCAAATGTGCGTTTCTTGTCCTGCATTCATCATGAGCGGCCAACCGCCTTCCCCCATCGACCACACCCCCCGCTCATCGATGCGTCCATAATCGTGGAATCCACGACTAAACCGATGGCACGGTTAATATAGTTTCATATGCAACATACACCCTTAGCCCAGCAAATCCAGCCCTCTCGGCGAACTATTCGCTTTAATTGTCTTATATCGCTTGCAGATCACGCTCGCCGGTGCGGATCCGAATAGCCTCTTCGATAGCGGTGACGAAAATCTTTCCATCACCGATACGGCCTGTTCGCGCCGCCTGTAGGATCGCTTCGACAGCGCTTTCCGCCAATGAATCCTCGACAATCACCTCAATCTTGACCTTCGGCAAGAAATCGACGACGTACTCGGCGCCGCGGTAAAGCTCCGTGTGGCCTTTCTGACGACCAAAACCCTTTGCCTCAAAAACCGTAATTCCCTGAAGACCGATTCCTTGAAGGGCCTCTTTGACTTCATCGAGTTTAAAGGGCTTGACGATGGCTTCAATTTTTTTCATTGGCGAATTCCATAGTCTCTCGTCGTGGATACCTTCTCGTAAGCCGACTGTAAATCCGGCTCAGTATCCTGACGAGGAAGAATTCCAGCGACTTGCGCCAGCCGCAAACATTGTTCATCTTGATCCTCTTTCACACTCAAGGCAACCGAAGATGGGGAAAACCCCAACGGTCGCGAATCAAGTCCTCGCGGGCCATGGCACAACGATATTCGCGGTCATGTCGTCTCTGGCTGCGACCCACGGTGCGATTAATCTTGGACAAGGGTTTCCGGACGAGGATGGACCTGAGGACGTCCGCCAGGTCGCCGCCGAGGCAACCAGGGACGGCCCCAATCAGTATCCGTCGATGATGGGGGTCGACGCGTTGCGACAAGCCGTGGCCGCACACGATAACCGATTCTACGGGCTGAATGTTGATTGGCAACGCGAAACTATGGTCACCTCGGGTGCGAGCGAAGCGCTGGCCAGCTGCATGCTCGGCCTGCTCAATCCCGGCGATGAAGCGATCTTGTTCGAACCCCTGTACGACAGCTATTTGCCATTGGTGGAGAGGGCAGGGGCGGCGGCGAGGCTGGTCCGCCTCGAGCCACCCGATTGGCGGCTCAGTGAGGTGGCGTTGGCAGCGGCGATGAACAATCGTACCCGTGTGGTTGTGTTGAACTCCCCGATGAATCCCTCGGGAAAAGTATTCACCGAGGAGGAGTTGGAAATGATTGCCGACTGGGTGCACCGCAAGGGATTGGTTGCGGTGTGCGACGAGGTCTACGAACACATCGTGTTCGACTGTCTTAAACATGTGCCCTTGATGACTTTGCCCGACATGCGTGCGCACTGTCTGCGAATCGGTTCTGCAGGCAAGACATTTTCCCTAACCGGTTGGAAAGTTGGCTACATTACGGCGCCCGAACACCTGTTGCGCACCGTGTCCCGCGCCCATCAGTTTCTGACTTTCACGACACCGCCGAACTTACAAATGGCGGTCGCCTATGGCCTCAACAAGGAGGCCGAGTTTTTTGCCGCGCTGTCCAGCGATATGCAGGCGAAGCGCGACTTCCTGCGCGACGGGCTAGAAGGCATTGGTCTTCAAGTGTTCGATAGTTTCGGAACCTATTTTTTAAACGCCGACGTGAGTTCGATCGGTTTCGCCGGTGGGGATGAGGAATTTTGTCGTGCTATGACCCGCGAGGCCCGCGTCGCAGCGGTGCCGGTTAGCGCGTTTTACCGTGATGGCGACGTGCGTCATCTTGCCCGTTTTTGCTTTTGCAAAAAACGATCGGTCTTGGCCGAGGCTATCCACCGGCTTGCCAGATGGAAACGGGCGGCCTAGCGATTCGGCACCTTACATTTGGCCAAGCTAGTGGAGATTCCCGTTCTACGATTCTATCGGGGATTTTGATGCTTCGATTCCCTGCCATATCGGGTATCATTGTCGGAATCGATCGTCTGGCTAGCGCAACTCGCGTGAGGACAAGACGACAAAAAATCGATGATCCCGTGGCGGGTGTAGCTCAGTAGGTTAGAGCGCCAGATTGTGGATCTGGAAGTCGTGGGTTCGAATCCCATCACTCGCCCCATTTTTTCAATGTCGGACCCGGAGACATAGGTAACAATTAGGTAGTAAAATTACTGCTTACGTTGTCCCAGTTTCGGTGTCTGCGCGATGAGTGAGTCAATCGCCCTATAATTTTGTTTTCAAGCAGATAACGTGGGTTGGATCAACGGCCACATGGTTCGAAAAACGTGTCTTCCCTTCGTCAAATTGTTCAGCTGCACGCCCGCAAACATCCAGTCTGCAACACCTATGTATTTGCCGAAAATTTACTGCATCCCACCTTCGGACTGAATGGCATCTCGATGTCCGCCGCCACCAAGCTCAACAAAGTAGCAATGATGAAAGCAGTTCACGAAAAAGGATGATGCTCGAAATATTCACATTAGCAAGCACCGAAACGTAAGCGGATTCTCTATACGTGAGCAAAAATGGATTGGCTGTGGCGGAATTTTGCTCCGCCGTTGGCAAACATTCCTCAGACTTGACCTCATCGAGCTCATGTGCATGTAACTGCCCAGGTGCCTCAA
>JAAXGF010000383.1 GCA_012267605.1 Alphaproteobacteria bacterium
GAGTTGCGGAAGTCGGGATAGAATCGGCTCAAGTTGACCCACATCTGCCATTTTGGTTGGTTGCTAACCGAGGCCCTGTCGTCTCCAAGGCTCACGTCGAATCCCGTATGTCGAAGACACCCGCTTGTTCCAACGCAAGAACATCGTCATCATTTCGCTTGGATACGCACCGTTTCGGTGTTCGGTTGCGGAGAGGCGTTTGAAAAGGAAAATTTGCTTTTTTCGCAAACTTCATTCCCGTCTCAAACGCCATATTGCCGCGGACAAGGTCTTGTATCGCAAGACCATGACGTAGTTTTCCATTGTGCTTGATCATTGCTTCCAAATCCCAAGAAATTAGTTCTGCTTGGCGTCTCTCTTTCCCCAAACATTAGGGTGAAAACTGCGGCATTCTTCGCGGTAGGGCCCCGGCCGCCGAAAGCCGCATGGATCGTTCTGAACACTTTCCACGCGTTCATCCTTTGGTGCGGGTAGTGCCTGATTTTGTGGGAGGACCGTCGACTGCGGCACCACGGAGTAGGCTGCACCATCCAATGGCCGGATAACTTCTCCAGCTAACACTTGGTGAGAAAAGACGGCGAGGCCCAATATAGCCGCTGCAGCGAGATGTTGTATCGTCATGTTCCATTCCTCACGATAGATTATGTCCAATATAAGAACAGATATATCTCGCCTTATATTGATCATTTCGAAATACACGCATGTTTATGGCAGCGCCGTTTCCATGCGATTTCGAAAATTATTTAGGATAAATTGGAACGTATACCAGATACAATTTTGCTAAGCAGGTATGCGAATAAATCATGATGCATGCCGCACAGCTGTCACAAATTCATGGCATGAAAAATTGTTTGAGTTCTGGGGTACGCCAATAACTTTCGTACTCGTGTTTTTTCCTGCCAGTTTGCCGTGGGGTACGGCAGCGATACCTAAACGAGCCGCCGAATTTTCTCGGAACCGGTGACGAGCAAGTCTGACCACAAGCTGCCATCTGTATGTAGGCCCGTCCACTGTTTCGTCGAAGTAACAGGCGGCTCCAATCCGCTACTGGCCCAGGGCTTTCGGCAAGGCAACCGTCACTCGTAGACCGCCTTGTTCGCGATTATGTAAGACGATTTCTCCGCCGTGACGATGCACGATCGTGCGTGCAATTGCGAGACCAAGGCCGACACCGCCTGTCTCGCGGCTTCTCGATGACTCCAGCCGCACGAACGCTTCGAATACGCGCTCCCGATCGGACTCCGCAATTCCTGGTCCGTCATCTTCGATCTGAATACGGAGTGAATCGTTATCCTCAGTTAACGTTACGCGAGCCCGCTCCCCATAACGTACGGCGTTCTCAATCACGTTGCGCAGCGCTCGCCCTAGACTTGTTGACCGACAACGATAGGTGGTCCTACCTAGGCCACGATACTCGACCTCCGCACCAGCATCGCTGAGGTCATCGCACACACTTTCGATAAGTGCATGAAGATCAACGAGTCGGGTTTCCTCCTGATCTGCGTCCTCGCGTGCGAAGGCCAAGGTGGCTTCGGTCATGCGTTGCATCTCGTCGAGCGTGGCCAAAATTCGAGCGCGTGTGTCGGATGATTCTATGAGTTCTGCCCGTACGCGCAGCGCGGCAATGGGTGTTCTTAGGTCGTGAGAAATTGCGGCGAGCATTTGCGTCCGGTCTCGCACGAAACGGTCCAAGCGATCTCGCATGAGATTGAAGGCTCGAATCGTACCCCGTATGTCCTCTGGTCCGCGTACCGCCAATGGTTCCGTGTCCTCGCCACGGCCGAAGCGCTCGGCCGCGCTCGCGAGCCCACCTAACGATTGGGTAATGCGGTTAACTGTGACAACGATGAGCGCTGATAGGATGAGCGCCGCGAGCCCGACCGAAAGGAGTGTGGGCCATTGGAAAAATGGCTCCTGCGGCTTTATGACGCTTGTCGCATTCAACCAACGGTCTGGACCGAGCCGCATAGCGAGGACCAGGACCGGGTGTTCTTCCCAAAAGTGTTTATCGTCGTCATCGTGATCGTCGTGCTCGTGATTCGACCAGTCGTGACTATGTCTGTCATCAGAGGCCTTGTGTTCGTGTTTGTGCTCCCCCCACTTCTTCCATCTCTTGCTACCTAAACCGATTTGAACGTCTGCCACATTGCGTCCGCTCATCTCTGCCAGACGCTCGCGGAGCTTTGCGGGCCGTCCACGACCGACGTTACTAACGTGTATTGGCTGTTCGCTTAGGGAAAATCGTCAGGACCTCGAACTTGCTGCATTCACGACGCGCGAGTGTAGTGTTTGGGGCGTGTCAGCCAGCAGACGGGCTACAGAAACGACGCGTGTCAGCACAAATTCATCGCGCAACGCCTGCCGCCCGCTTCGCTCTTCGAAGCGGTAAATCGCATAACCGAGCCCCTGGGCAAGAGCGAGTCCGACGAGGACCAGCATGATCATTTGCCCGCGCAAGCTGCGCGGCCACAGCCAACACATCCACCTTCTTACGTTCGCAATGGGAAACGCTTTCATTCACGTACGACCTTGGATTCAAAACTGTAACCACTACCTCGGTGAGTGATGATGATCGAAGGATGCTTAGGGTCAGCTTCGATCTTTTTCCGCAGCCGGCTGACTTGGTTATCGATGCTGCGGTCAAACACTCGAGCGTCTCGCCCACGAGTCAAATCCAGTAACCGGTCACGGCTCAACACCACTCGCTGGTTATTGAGAAACGCGGTGAGCAGTGCAAACTCCGCACTGCTTAACGGTACAACAACGCCGTCCTCGCCAACCAACTCACGCCGGCGCGGATCAAGTCGCCACTGCTCGAACCGCAAAACATCTGCAATCGGTGATTGCCGTTGTGGCGGCAAGGCGTGGGTACGGCGCAAAACCGCCTTTATTCGGGCCAACAATTCGCGGGGATTAAACGGCTTGGTCAAATAGTCGTCTGCCCCGATCTCCAGTCCCACGACACGGTCCATGTCATCGACCATCGCTGTCAGGAGGATTATGGGTATCGCCGTCGTTTCGCGGAGATGGCGGCATAGCGCCAATCCATCCTCGCCCGGCATCATGATGTCGAGGACGACCAGATCAATCGCGCTTTGGCTCAGTACAATGCGCGCAGCGGCGGCGCTTTCAGCAACGCTGATTAGATAGCTATGCCGCCCCAAGTACTCCTTTAGTGAATCTCGTATTTCCCGGTGATCATCGACCACTAGAAGGTGAGGTAGCGTTTTTGAACTCGTTGATTGGGCAGTCATCGCGGTGATAATGCCCGCACACACTCAATTGACCTCGATAAATTTGTATCAAAGTGTGTCAACACATCAATTTGGCATGGATTGCGACAATTTTCAGGGTCGCTTGACAAAGTAGTGGGACAAAATCGGCGTTCAATCGTGACTCCCTTTCAGTTCAAGATGAGCACGAAACGTGAAAGCACAAAGAAAAATTATCGTAGGTACAGCTATTGCGGTGGCGCTTTGCGGGGCGACCCTCGCTGGCACCGCCATCGCCGGTCACCGCCAAAACGACCACCGGAAGGATGGGGAATGGTATCACGACCGGCACCATGGAGAGCACGACCGTAGGCCAAGCATGAAGCGACTTCTGGATCGCTTCGACACCAATGGTGATGGCAAACTCACCCAAGATGAAATTAGCCAAGCGCAAACTGCGCGCCTCAAGCAGTTTGATACTGACGGTAATGGCCAGTTGAGCCTTGAGGAGTTTCAGTCGCTGTGGGTCCAAGAAAAACGCAACCGAATGGTCGACCGGTTCCAGAAACTCGATGACGACGGCGACGCCGTAGTGACGCAGGCAGAGTTTCTGGCACCTTTCGAAGGCGTGGACCGCAATGGTGACGGAGAAATCACGCCAGAGGAAATGCAGTGTCACTAGACGATACGAGTAGTTTCTTCAAGGGGCGGGCCCGGCGTGTGATGCCGGGCCTTAGCCTGGAAAACAGGCGATTCTACCCATTCGCGGAGATCACTATGAAAAACCAAAGCACCGTCGAGGAACGGGGAACAGTTCGCGTCGGCGGAGAACGTTACCACGTATCCATCCGCATTCTTCACTGGCTGATGGCTGTCGGTTTCCTATTCATGTGGAGTTGCGGATACGCGATGACGTCACTCGTGGCGGACGGTTCACAGATGCAAGAATTCTTATTTGGCCTGCACATATCGACTGGCGTAACCTTGTTGATCTTGCTGCTCATCCGCATCGCGATGAGGATCAGGTTCACCCCACCTCCCTTGCGGGAAGACCTGCCGAAGATTGAACGCGTTGGAGCACGGATTGGACATCTCGCTCTCTATGTGCTCCCTGCATTAATTATTGCAGTTGGCTGGGCCGAAACGGATTTCGGTGGCCACGGCGTAAAATGGTTCGGCGTCTCTATGCCGAAGCTCTTTCCTACGCTGAAAACTCTGGCCGGCGTCAATCTTGAAGACGCAACGGCAACTATTCACCAATGGCTCGCCTATACCATGCTCGCGCTCGCCGTCGTTCACGTTGCGGCGGTCGTGAGACATCGATGGGTTGACGGTCACGACGTGCTGCACCGGATGACGTTGTCAGCCTTTCCGTTTGCCAGGGACCGACATTGAATGTGCTGGTATCGTGGTCGATTGTTGGCATTTTGCTTGGAGTTGGTGCGTTTATTGCTGTTGGAGGCACTCTCGCGATTGACCGTCCGGACACAAGCGATCGGCGATTTCAATCCACCCTTGGTTCCGCGCAGTTCGATGGCAGTCGCTATGTAAATTTCCGCGACTACGTTGAACAGACGCGACGCCGCCTCGAAACCGACAAGGTCTTCATGGCCCCCGCTACCGCCGCAATGGAACTTGAAGCCGCCACTCCGTTTGAGACTGTGAAAGTATTTC
>JAAXGF010000162.1 GCA_012267605.1 Alphaproteobacteria bacterium
TGAGGCACCTGGGCAGTTACTGACGAACGTACCAAATTGACCGGGTTGACACGCCTGTCAGCCCAGCCCACCACCGAACAATCCGCAAAATTCGGGCTCTGTCGCGCCAGCTCCCGGGCGTTCTGGCCCGCAGCCAACCAGTCGCTTGCAAACCATCAAAATGCAGCTTGCATTTTCCTGGAATTGCAGTTCCTGCAATTGCCGGGTAGAACTACCGGTCGGGCGTAAAGCGAGCGAAAAAGTCCATCGGATGCGATGCCAGGGCACACGCATCGAGAAACCGACCGGGGAGACGTATGACGAGACAGCCATTGACGTGGATGTTCGGTTGCTTGGTGGCCATTGCGCTACTCCTCGGAGGGTGTGGCGGTGCCGGATCCGATTGCGAGACCTTGGCGGCGAATCCCAAGGACCCGGAAGGAGATGGCGATGGTGTCGAATTCGGCGACATCCACGCACTTGATGCGATTGCAGTTTGCAAGACGGCGTTGGAAGAGGATCCCGACGATCCGCGCGTTCAATATCACTATGCGCGAGCGTTATCGAAAGCTGGGCGCTACGCGGAAGCCGTGGAATGGGGAAGAAAGAGCGCTGAACAGGGTTATGCGGCCGCGCAAAACCTTCTCGGCATTCGATACGAGACGGGACACGGGGTTGAGCACAACCTCAACGAGGCGGCGAAGTGGTTTCACAAGGCTGCCGAGCACGAAATCGTCAACGCCCACATCACCCTCGGGATGCTCTATTTTAACGGTTTGGGCGTGCCGAAAGATTATGAGAAGTCGGTTTACTGGTATCAACGTGCGGCCGACGAGGGTAGCGCCGAGGGTAAATATAATCTCGGCCTGATGTACATGAACGGATGGGCGGTCCAAACGGATTTGGAGGCGGCTCTTGATTTGTTCGCAGAAGCGGTCGAGGACGATTTTCTGCCCGCGCATACCATACTGGGCGATGCTTACGCCGATGGCCACGGTGTCGAGCCAAATTTGGACGTCGCCGCCGAGTGGTATGGTCGCGCTGCCATGCGCGGGTATCGCCCGGCACTACGGCGGCTGAGAAATCTGATCGAGGAAAATGAAGCGCATTTCGCGCGGTATACTCGGATGAACATAGACGAAGAGTAGCCGAACACGTCACCGCCCCCCCTGCCCCATCTATGAAGATCGCTCTTGCGTTGCCTATGGGTCGTTGCCAGCCGCCAGCTGTTTGAGAATCAATTTAAGGGCTGATTCAACGGAGGCGCGGCGCACGGCGTCGCGGCCAATATCGCCGAAATCGTGTCGCTCGTGGAGCACATGCTTTCCGTTTTGCGCAACGGCGATGTGGACCCGACCGGCGGGCTTGTTCGGCCTGTCGCTCCCTGGTCCCGCAACCCCGGTATCGGCGATGCTGATTTGCGCGTGAGGCACCACCTTGGCGAGAGCGCCAACAGCCATAGCGCGAACCACGGCCTCGCTCACGGCCCCGTGTTCGACGATAAGAGATTCGGGCACACCGAGCAGTGAGGTCTTGGCCGCGTCGGAGTAGGCGACATAGCCGCGTTCGACGACGCTCGAGGCACCTGGAATGGCGGTCAGCACCTCGGCGAGCATGCCACCGGATGAAGACTCCACGATAACCAGTTTTACCTTCGCGGCACGGCAAGCCTCGAGCACTTCCTTGGCCAACGCGGTAAGGGAATCTTTCGTACTCGCAACCGCCCGATCCGGATAGGCTTCCTCCGTGCCGCAGCTGCCGCCTTGACCGCAGTATCTTGTAGCCCACCGTTGCAAGGTTCGTGCCCCGTTTCCGGGAAAAGCCTCAACCACAGTTGGCGCACCGCCACCTGAGGCAAGAACGCGCGCCAGGCCCCAGCCGCGCAAAGTATCGACGCGTCGCATTATCTCGCGTACAGGCAAATTTAGGGCGCGGCTCAGTGTATCGGGGGTATAACGCCCGTGGGATAGGCGGCAAGCCACCTCGCGCAGTACGTCGTCAGCCAGCAAAACAACAAGCCGGTCGACCTCCATCGCCAAGCAAAAAGCGCAGTCTGCGTCGTCGGCGTTACCCCGTCCGGAATCGGCGCCGCGCACCGGTGTCGAAGCGATAGCACAGGCGATCACGAAAACGACGAACGCGTTCGCGAGCGGCGCGAACAGAAACTTATAGTGCGCGTTTGGTGCCCTAATCCTCCTCTACCTCGACGGTGATCGGGTCGCCTTCGCCGACGCCGAGCAAACCTCTGACGTCGTCGACAGCGCGGCCCCAAATATTGGTCTTGGCGGCCAAACGAATTTCATGGCCCTGGGAGATAGGCGTTGGTCCAAAACCGATAGCGATCGAATCGCCTTCGACCCAGAAGGCCATCTCGCCGGCTTCCACAACGTCCTTCGCGTCCGCTTCCCTCTCGACATGTACAGGGACAGAAAAATAGACCTCGTAGCCCCAGGTCTTGGCACTCGACTTGAAGGGGAGCTTCTCGTAAATCGCGTCGGCCGTCGGCGTATCGAATAGTTCAACGGTGATCGGTACGGTGCCGATAGTTATCCTTATTCGGCGAGGGGCACTACCTGTTGCGCCACCACTGCCTTTCACCGCTGTTGACGCGCGTTTCATGTTGCTCTCCTCCTGCGCCGGCGCGCTGGCGGTGTTCACCCCGCATTGTGCATCGTTTGCGCAGTACCTGAGGGTCCAGCGGCGCAAGATCTGCTGGCCGCTTCCTGGGACGGGCTTGATAAGACCATCGGTCCAATCCCGATCGATCATGCGCACAAGTCCCCAGCCGCGCAAAGTATCTACCCGGCGCATGATCTGTCTTTCCGGTAAGTTAAGTGCCTTGCTCAACGACCGGGAGGTGTAACCTTGGTACGACAATCGGCAAACCAAGTCACGCAACACGTCGTCGGACAACAAAGCAACCAGGCGGTCGAACTCGACGGCCAGACCCGGTCCCGAAGCTCCTGCCGGCAAACCCTCCGCCGCTGCCATCGGTGTCACCGAAAGCATGAGTGCAAGGGCAACGACGAGCTTTTTCATCGGCGGGACTGTCTACACCAGGTGACAAATCGATGATGGGACTCTCAAGCTTGCAACTTCCACCGTGGAATTTCCAGCTTTCATTTAGAGTGGCAAAGGACAAATATCTTTGCGACGATCGACTGTAGAGCGGTGCGTACACGAACTTGACAGTCTTGCTTGCGCATGCCGCTGTCGTCAAGAACAGGTTTCGCACAGCCGTTCGGCGACGGGAGAATCCTTGATGTCTGACTCAATGGGAACCAATTGGAAAACCCTGTGGAATAGTCGCATCGCCAATCCGCAACAAAGGCGGAAAACGGTTTGACAACGCCATCGTCGGCCTTCCGTTTGGAGCGCCTACGTTGGGGAGCGCTGTGGGCGGTAGCCGCCCTAATTGTACCTTTGTTGGCCGGCGTGGAACCGCCGGGCGATCATCCCGAGGCTATAAAGGTCGCCGTTGTCACCGCACTCATGGCCGTCATGTGGGTGGGGGTAATCGTCCCCTTGTGGATCACGGCGCTACTACCGTTAGCGCTGTTTCCACTGCTCGGGATCCACTCTTTCTCGGCCACGCTTGAGCCGTACAGCAGTCCGCTAATAATGCTTTTTTTCGGCGGATTTATTCTCGCCCTCGCGATGTTTCGTTGTGGCCTTAGCCTCAGATTGTCCCTTGTCATTGTTCGCCTGGCCGATGAGCGGCCAGGTGCGATTATTTTCGGATGCATGGCTACAACGGCGTTTCTCAGCATGTGGGTTAGCAATACAGCATCGACCATGGTGATGCTGCCGATGGCGCTTGCAGTGATTGCTCTCCTGCGCCACACCGTGCGGCCAGCCAAGATGGCTAACATTGACGGGGAATCATCGTTTGCCACCGCGCTATTGCTCGGCATCGCCTATTCGGCAAGCATCGGCGGTATGGGCACCCTGGTCGGTACGCCGCCGAACGCCATCCTAGCGGGATTCTTGCGCGAAAGTTTCTCCTATGAAATTGGATTTTTCGAGTGGATGACCTTCGGAATTCCCCTCGTCGCGGTGCTTCTTGTCGCAGCATGGTTTTGGCTGACCCGGATACTTTTTCGCTTTGATCCCGCGCCGATCAAAGGCACCAACGCAATGATCGATCAACAGCTCGCCGAACTTGGCCCGATGTCTCACTTCGAGAAATGGATCGCCGCAATCGCCACCTTGACTGCACTAGCTTGGATAACCCGACCCTTGTTGAACCGTATTGCCAATGACGCAATTCCTGGTTGGACCGTGAGCGACGCTAACATCGCCGTGGCCGCGGCCACCGTTGTGGTGGCCGTATTTATCGTCAAGAGCTCGTTTTTCGAGCACACCAGTGGCATCTTGGAAAAAACCAGTTCCTTCACGTTGCACCCGCTTAATAATCATTGGCTGGAATCGAAAATTCCGCGACCCGTTCTAATGCGCCTCGACAACGTCTCCTTTCTCTTCGCCAACTTGGACTGGCGGGTGCTTACCCTCATCGGCGGTGGCCTTGCCCTTTCCATGGCGATCAAGCAGAGCGGCCTCGGAGCCTGGTTGATTGGCGGTGGATCAGGCTATTTCGAACTTGCTGCGATTCCAGGGATACCGCTGGTCTTTTCCATGATGGTCATATTGTTGCTGACCACTTTGGCGATGACCGAACTCGCGAGCAACTCCGCGACGGCCGCGGTTTTCGTGCCTATCGTCGCACTGCTCGCCATCGGTTTGGGCGAAAATCCCCTAGTTCTCGCTATCCCAGCGGCCCTGATTTCTAGTTGCGCGTTCATGCTGCCGGTGGCGACGCCTCCGAACGCCATCGTCTATGGGAGCGGAAGGATCACAACCGGGCAAATGGCACGGGCCGGAATTCGCTTGGATTTGACCGCCGTAACGGTGATCGCGCTGCTCGTAACCGCATTGCTCTCGATGATGCTCGGAGTCGAACAGGGCGTGGTTCCCGATTGGGCGCAACGCTGACCCACGTCCTTGAACTGTACGTGGCCACCCAGCGGCACGCCGGAACTACGGAAACTGCATTCCGCTAGAAAGATTTACTGTCAAACGCCGGTGCCGATACAAGTCCGAGCAAACGACAAATCGCGGAATTCAGTGGCCGACGATATCGTCGTGCATGCTCCCGGCAACGCCCATAATGGCATCATGTTCTTCCTGGCCAACCCCAGCATCTTTCATGGCTTGGGAAAAATGCTTAGCCACGATCTCGAATTCCATTTCTGTGACGCCCATTCCCCGGTGAGCCTCCAGCATACTCCGGCCCGAATAGGTGCAGGGACCACCGGTGGCCTCGCAAACCTGCTCCACCATTAGCCGTTTGAAATTGTCGATATCCACATCTGTGAATCGGCCGTTGATCATGTCGTCCGCTGCGGCATAGCCGACGAAATTGTCTATTACTTGGGTAATCCCCTCTGTTCCACCAATGCGGTCATAAATACTTGCTTCTTCGTCTGACGTGCCAGACGAGCCAAAAAAATGTCCAATGGCCAGGATACCGCCGACGAAAACCGCCGCCATAACAAATCCACCAAGTCCCTTACCCATAATTAACCTCCCATTTCGGCGTTCGATGAAAGAGTTGCCGCCCCTTTACGGCTAACAGGCACATACTGCGGCTTGAACGGCGTGTCAACACGGCCAACCGACCTGTCCGCGACGGAAGCGTACTGATTCACTGCGCATAAATACACTGATTTCGCCAGACGCCGCTATGATACCTTTTCGATTTCTTTCATATCCGATCAATTTCCTCTTCGTGCGTATCCCCAGTTTCCTGACGCCTCGGGGACAAGCGAAAGCTCCGGGCAAGTATGAAAGCCGGTGTCTCAGACGTCTACCAAAGTTTTACGCCACCCTTGACGAACGGAAATTCGTGAATGGTTCGGCAATTGTACGGCTGCGTCGGTCGTGCGTTCAGCCCGACAGTTGCTCGAAATTGGGCGATTTGCTCCATCGACGCAGTAATCGGTTCACTGAGAACGTACCAAGTGACGCCTTCGGTACATGGCGGAGTAGTCAATGATCCCAAATAATTGAATGCTTGGCTGGTCTGGGGGATCAAATCGTGCGGATTAATTGTAACGCCTCCGATAGATTGCTCGGCACCGATCTGCGTCGGCAAATGCTCCCAGATAGTTTTAAGTGTTTTATTTTCCTCACCTTCCATGATGAACACGCCGATGACCACTAACTGGCCGTCGAAAGCCTGGTTCACGAAATGAACTTCCATCGCGTAGTGGAAACCGCCAAGGGAGTGCTCGCTCGGTGTGTGAAAATGAAACTGCTTTAAGTCAAACTGCTTCATACCCAACTTAACAAAATTAAAACCGCTAACTTTGACCTGTATGGAATTGCCGGTATTGACCATAACCATCGGGGAAGCCTGATAGTTCGTCGTCAGGGGCTCAACGCTGACATCGTCGGCTCCAATCAAATCGATTGGCGACTGCTGCATACCGTCCGCGCACATTTTAAAATCGTTGGAAATCGAGCCCCAGCGCGTGGGACCAATGTCTCCCTTGTAACCCCACTTTGGTGGTGCGTTGCCGACACTTTGCGCCTGAACAGATCCCGGCGTTTGCGACACGGCGGTTACAACTAGAAACACCGATACGATGTAAAGCGGTCTCATGAATTTCATTTTTGTTGTACGAGACGTTCCCCAATATGCCCACTTCCCAGTAGAAATATACCAGGGTTCAGCCGCCAATAAACCGATAAATCGGTCGTCTGAGGGATTGAAGTACGCTCGCAACTCGTCTAGCGTATACAAACTGACAAAGATATATAAATCCGTCGGAGCCTAGAATTTGCATGTGGGACGACAGAAAACTGACAATAATCAGTATTGTAGTCGGAACTTTCGTTATATTTTTTTTCGGATATATTTTTGGTGTGTTGCCCTACGAGCACGTTCTTCGTGAACTAGAATGCTCTAATACATACGATCCGCCACAAACAGGGTGTTGAACCGCAAAGAACAAAACCATTACTTGCCAGTTTACGTCGGTTGACCGACGAACCGTAGATTCTGGTTGCGCCGAGAAATGCGCTCAACATTGCGAATTGAACTGAGCGAAATATAGCCGGTCATCTTTAGCGCGTTTACCGTAAATCAACCCATTTTTGGAATAATTCTGAATGATGCGTCCGCCCCGAACCCTGGGGTGGCGCGATCGGAGTCGCTCCTCAAGCGACACTGCGAAAGGTGACGACAACGATGGCAAACGAAATTCCGACGACGATCCAGAAGGCCCTGGACATCAATTTGGATCCCCATTCCTACGGGACCATAGCGGAAATCGGCGCCGGGCAGGAAATTGCTCGCTGGCTATTTCAAGCGGGTGGCGCTGCCGGCACCATCGCGAAAACGATTTCCGCCTACGACATGAAATTCAGCGATGCCATTTATGGCGTCGAGGAAGGCGGGCGCTACGTCAGCCAGTCGCGACTGAAAAAGATGCTGTCCAAGGAGTATGACCTGGTGGTTGGCCGCGTCGCTGAAACCCGTCCCGAGGGAACGCGGTTTTTCGCCATCGCCGATACTGTCGCCGCCCAAGGGTACAAAGGTAAGCGGGAATGCCACGGCTGGATGGGCATCCGACTGCAGCTTGAGGCGGGCGCGCCGACCAGCGACATCATTGTACACGTCCGTATGCTGGATCGCACCAATCGGGAACAGCAGATTGCCTTGGGCAAAGTGGGTGTCAATCTAATTTACGCCGCATACTTCTATTTCGACGATCCGGTGCGAATGGTCGAATCCCTCGTCGACAATGTCGGCAGCGACCGCATCGAGGTCGATATGATCGAGGTCAGCGGCGGATACCTGGATAATTACGATAATCGGCTGCTCGCGCTCCAGCTGGTCAAGTCTGGACTGACCGACGCCGTGATGTTCGCGCCCGACGGGGTTGTCCTGAACGCGGCAGACGTCCTTTACAAGAAGGATGTCTTGGTATTGCGAGGCAGCTTTCGGCCGGTAACCTATGTAAACCTTGACATGGCAAAATGCAGCCGAGCCCAATTTGCCAAGGCTGACGGCGTGGATCCCGAAAAGACGTTTTTCTTGACGGAAATTACCATGTCCAATCTGAAGGGCGGGGGAAAAATCGAGACGCATGATTTTCTGTCACGCGTCGACGTCCTTTCCGAGCTCGGCTTCAATGTCATGATCTCGAATTTTGCCCATTATCCTGATCTAGGAAAATACTTTAGCCGATACACGAAACGTGCCATCGGTCTGGTGCTCGGTATCGAAAACATATTCGAGATATTTGCGGAAGATGAATACGCGGATCTCGAAGGCGGGATGATGGAAGCCTTTGGTAGGCTGTTTACCGAAAAAGCGCGGCTCTATGTTTATCCGAAACTCTCGGAGGAAGGCGCGCTGATCTCCGCGGACGAACTTCAAGTGTGGCCACACCTACAGCACCTGTATCGCCATTTTCTCGACAACAAATTCATCGAACCGATCGAGGGGTGCGACCCGAGCCTGTTGAACATCCGTTCTCAAGTGATCATGGAGCAGCTGAAGAAGGGCGACGATCGTTGGCGCGAGGGCGTATCCGACGAAGTTTACGCGATCATTACCAAGCGGAACCTATTCGGGGTCAACGGCGCCCAGGCCTGAGCCGGGCAAGCCGCGCCGTCCATCTCAATATTATTGAAACACCGGGCGTTATGAAAATCGCCCGCCAAAGTCTACTTTGTGGTCATATTCCACACTCCATCCCAATTTTTTACGATGGCACGTGCGTGTAAATTGCCGGCGCGTTCTGCCATCACCCGCGAGGGACCGTCATGGTCCGCTAGCGATAACCAATTCTCCTGAGCAACGTCGAATCGGCCCCCACGGTATAGGGTGAGCGCATGCCCGTAGCGGGTGACAAGTTTCCTTTGGTCCTCGGACTCGTCACCGCGAATAGCTAGGGCTTCATAAATTTCCAGGGGTTCCTCACGGCCCTTGACCCTAACCTTGTCGAGTTCGCGCAGAAAAACTCTGTCGGCCACGGCCTCGGCGGTTGTCGTTCCGATAATGACGGTGCAATCGTATACCCCCGGCAACCCCTCAATACGCGAGGCGATATTCACCGTTTCTCCCACGGCGGTATAGTTGAAACGGTTTTGAGAACCCACGTTGCCGACCACGGCGTTGCCCGAATAGATGCCTATCTTCACACCAAAACCGGGCTGGCCCAGGCACGCTGCCTCTCGCCTTACCGATTCAATACGCCGTTTGATCGCCAGGGCGGTCCGCACCGCGTGGTACGCGTGTTCGGGGTCCGCGCTGGGCGCGCCCCAAATCGCCATCACCGCGTCGCCAATAAACTTGTCCACGTAGCCGTGGGTGGCATCGATCTCCTCGACAATTGCTGCCAAGTATTCGTTGGTCAAATGAATCAACTCTTCGGCTGTCATCTTGGTCGAAAGCGCGGTGAACCCCGACAAATCGGCGAACATCACACTGACCGGTTGATCCGTTCCGCCAAGCCGCAGGGATTCGCGGCTTTCCATAAGCTGTTCGACGATTGCGGGGGCGAGATAGCGCCCGAACGCATGTTGTATTCGACGACGCCGGCGGTCCTCAAGAAAGTAACGTGCGAGGTATGCTGCGACGAGCGCGCTGGCGAGGGAGAGGATGGCCGGCGACGCTGGGTACCAGTACAGCCACTGGAGGAAGACGACCTCAGTGATCCACAACGTGGCCCCGGCCAAAAATACTGCCGAGGCGGCGATCCATGGCGCAACCATCAGGCCGGTGGCGGCGGCCGTCACAGCGGCGATTGCGGCGATGGTGGGCCCCACCCAACCTGGCGGCTCAAAAATCAGTCGGTCGCGAGCGACGGCTTCCGCTGCCGCCGCGTGCAAATACACGCCGGGCACGGTACGCATGCCTGGGCTCGAAACGGGAAGCAGGTCCAATACGCAATCGGTTCCGCCGACGTTTCTCGCAGTTTTATTGGGCGAAAGAAAACGGCCGGGTGACAGCTTGCGATCCTCTTCCGGAAGTACCGATCCGACGAAGACCATGCGATCGGCGAAGGCGGCAGACAACGCGCCGGGTACCGAACGGGCGCAGCGCAGTACGTCGATGAGCGCGTAGCCCGGGATGTCCTCGAGATGCGCGCGCGGTGCCAGCAACACCTCTTCGTCCATGTCTAGGCCGGTCCGACCAAGGGTTGAGGCCGCTAGAGTTGCAACGACATCGCCACGACGGGTCACGAATTGGTTGGCGATGCGCCGATACACGCGGTCGTCGTCAGCGTCGATTTCTAGTAGTCCCAGGCTATCCGAGCTATTGCGCAACGCGCCGAGCACTGGGGGCGCCGGAAGCGTCGCCGCTGAACGGCCGACAACGATTCGATCCCTGTGCCGTGCGAGGGTCCGTAGGAATGTCGAATCGTGCCCGGGGAAACGGCGATTGGCACTGTACGAGAATAACAGATCGAAGGCCACGACATCGGCACCGCCATCAATTACCGCGTCCAAAACTTCGGCCCAAACGGGACCGAACATCGCCCGGGGTAGGTCGGCCAGTTCCGGTTCGCTCAGGCTACGGGGATCGATCCCGATGATAGCGACAGATCCGGCGCCTTCAGTCGGCG
Source organism: Alphaproteobacteria bacterium (assembly GCA_012267605.1). Taxonomy (GTDB): domain Bacteria; phylum Pseudomonadota; class Alphaproteobacteria; order JAAXGF01; family JAAXGF01; genus JAAXGF01. The sequence continues at coordinate 10,620 of JAAXGF010000162.1, forward strand.
GCCAAAGGCTAGCGCGGGCGGCCAGTGCCAAATCGTAAAGCAATCCATCAAGCGGCGTTTTACCGCCGCTCAATCCCGTGCCGACGGCGGCGATTAGGCCGCTCAAAAAAATCGTTAGAACCGCAATCCGACGTTTGTGCGGCATTACGCGGAACCGCGGCGGCGACTAATCGACACGCACCAACGTCACCGGCCGTCGCCCCTTCTTGTCCACAACGTCGAAGGCGATGGTGCGCGATCCGCCATCAGATACGAAATCCAATCGGTAATCCGTTCCGGGGGACAGGGGTGCTTGAGCCGCAGGCCAGGTAAACGCATACCCTTTCAGGGGGAGCTCGGCGATCGTTTCATCACCATGACTGACGCGCACCCGAGAATAGCTCTCGCGTTTCTCGCCCACGAGGACAAATTTGGGTACCGTTGCCAATTTCAACTTGGCCGACGCTGAGCGCATCACCACGCCACCGATCTCATCGCCTTCATCGAGCACCACTGTCTTGGGACATTTTTCGACTTGTTCGCTGACCACCTCGCCCTTGCGGAGCATGTATCGCTCATCGCTAAAGCTCAGGTGCCCCCCTTTGAGAACGACGGTCGCGCACGTCTGATAGTGAAGAAACGTCAGCTCGGTATCGTTGTTTAGAGTCACTTCGTCTCCGGTCGCGAACTCACTAAATGCTTCAAGGGGACGATCGCTTCCACCCTGAATATCGTAGATTAGAGCCACCGGATTTCCAGCCAAACAAGGATGGCCGAAGGCCAGGACAACAACAAAGGAGAACACCCCAAAACCAACCCTAGTACGGTTCATGCAACCTACGCCCCCTTTCGAACATTTGCCGCGCACGGGCACAACGCTAGGCTCCGCGTGCCTAGGCACGGCCGCGATTGCGCGAGAAAAAACATAAACACCCTAGATTGGCCGCCCGTCAACATTGCCCTAACACCTTGAACAGCAAGGATTTACGTTGTCAACAGCGACCGCGACGGGTAAAATTAGAATACAGAAAAATGGCACAATAGCGGCGGGATTCGTACTTGCACTTTATGTTTACCATACGGCTCCTCATCGGAGCCATGCTGGCCACGGCCATGGCCTTCTCCGCGAATGCGCAAGAGGATGAAGCGCTTGACCTCGGCAACTTTCATGCGCTGGTTATCGGCAACAACGAGTACCAGCACTTGGACCGGTTGGAGACAGCGGTCAGCGACGCGGCGGCGACGGCGGAGCTGCTCAAGATAAAATATGGCTATCGCGTAAAATTGATTTTGAACGCCACTCGATCGCAGACCCTTTATGAAATAAACCGATTGCGTGGCGAATTGGAACCGACCGATCGGCTTCTCATCTATTATACGGGTCACGGCACCCTCGATCGCGAAACCAACACTGGATATTGGCTTCCGGTCGATGCCGAGGAGGAAAACGACGTTAATTGGATCGCCATCAGCGCCGTGTCCCGCCATCTCAAGGCGATGGCGGCGGCGCATGTTATGGTAGTTTCCGATTCTTGCTACTCCGGTACTCTGGTGCGTAGCGCACAAGCGCAAATTCCCACTGGTAAGGAACGCATGGCGTACTTGCGCCGCATGGCTTCGAAACGCGCGCGAACGGCGCTCGTATCCGGCGGTTTGGAGCCGGTCGCAGATGCCGGTAGCGGTGGCCATTCGGTTTTCGCGTCGGCGTTCCTTTCGGTTTTGCGCGACAACGACACCATTCTCGACGGTCAGGAATTGTTTCGCAAGGTACGCGAGGCCGTGGTTCTCGACGCCGACCAGACACCACAGTATTCCAACATTCGCAGAGCCGGGCACGAAGGTGGCGATTTTCTCTTCGTGCCGGCAGGCATTTCGATTGTCGCCGCGAGAACCGATGGCGGCGAATCGGTGGAGCAGGTCGGTGTCGACCAAGCGCAAATTGAACTGACCTATTGGGCCTCGATCAAGGACAGCGACAACGTCGAAGATTACGAGTCGTTTTTGAAGTCCTTCCCGGAGGGGAATTTTTCGGAACTGGCCCGTAATCGCCTCAAGCGATACGCGGCGTTGACTCCCGACGCGGTGGCCCCAACACCACCGGCCACGTCACTTCCCTCTTCGACGCCGTCGAAGGCGATAGAAGTCGAGCCGATGGATTCGGTGTTTTAGGCGACCGTTAATGCGAATGTTCGCGAGGCGCCCGCGACCGACGCTGGGAAAGTCAGCACCCTCCCCAGAGGTAGCCAGGTGGAGGTCACGGGTAAAGCCGCTGATTGGTACCGGGTCGCTGTCAACGGAAAAATGTTGGGCTACGTATTCGGCAGTTTGCTTTCACCCGATGAACCTCCCGACGCGAGCGTGACACGGGGTGTACCGGCGGTACCCCGAATTGGTACTCCGGGAGAGGTTGCACCGGGAAAGGTGGCCCGCGATTGCGACGTTTGCCCAGAAGTGGTGATCCTGCCGAGGGGCGCCTATTTCATGGGTTCCGCTGAAGGAGACTCCGACGAGCGACCGGTTCACCAAATTGCAGTCGGCCGCACCTTTGCCATCGGCAAATACGAAGTGACCTTTGACCAATGGCAGGCGTGCGTCGACGGTGGCAGCTGCCAGCATCAACCTTACGACGAGGGTTGGGGTCGTGGCGCCCGCCCAGTGATCAACGTCAATTGGCATGATGCGCGGGCCTATACCAAGTGGCTGTCGAAGAAGACAGGCCGGCGTTGTCGCCTGCCGACTGAAGCCGAATGGTAGTACGCGGCGCGCGCGGGCACCACGAACTTGCGATCAATGGGTCAAAATTTCCGCCGTGCCTGCCTGTTCGGCAATGTCGCAGATCGGGAAATGAGTCGGAGTTATTCCGGTCGCAGTACCCACGATTGTACCGACAAAGTAACTGCCCAGGTGCCTCA
>JAAXGF010000027.1 GCA_012267605.1 Alphaproteobacteria bacterium
CCTGATGAATACATCAGGCTAAGCGTTTGAAGGCGGGTTGGTTTCACACCCGCGAGTTATTTGAGCGGGACGAGAATGGGTATTTCTTCTACCACGGTTCGATCGGGGCGGCCTTGGACGTTGATGGGGAAACTGTCTATCCGCGCGATGTCGAATCCGCGATATACGGCTGCGAGGGCGTGCAGGAAGCAGCGGTATTTGGGCTGACCGATCGTGAGCGCGGAATTATGATCACGGCCTTCATCCAAAGAAGCGATCCGCCGGTGGATATGGAGCTCATCGAGGAGTTTTGCGACCAATGCCCTGCACTCGACGGCGCAAAACGACCCAAACGCTTGGTCTTCGTCGATGATCTGACCTTCGCGCCAAACGGCAAGGTGCTCAAGGACGAACTGCTTAAACGCTACGGTTACGGGGGCGAACAGACGAAATAAATTGGCCACAGATGCGGAATTTGCCGCCGTTCTAAATTCGGGATCGCCACGCGTACCTATTGTAGCTTTCAGAACAGGACGCTGATCGTGGCGATAATGGTGACCCAGCCGAAAATGCTGAATGCGGCGATGGTCACCAAGCTTCGCCTGTTATTCCAGCGTTTTCCATGTCTTTGTGTCATTGTCTCTTCCCTCCAACGAATTCGTAGCAAGTTTCATGCCAATGAGAGAAACATTATGTTTTTCAATGCGTTGTGCAGACGGTCGAATTACTGTTCGCGAAAGTTGTAAAGAATTCCGACGGGATTTGGTTAATTTCAACCGGACAGGGTTAGGTAAAATTACGGCAAACGTTGAGAATCCGTTTCTTATCAAGTAATTACGCCTTTACAGCGTTTCAACCCCGGCTGTAAAGAATTCCGACACTTGGGACGGAAAATCAACATATGGTTGCTTTCCGCGAACAAGGCTCCGCTCAACGTTCTAAAGCCAGGTGGCGCGGCAAATACCAGGGGGGAAGCGCAATCGGAACAAGCGATTGGCGTGGGTTGACAAGCCTGGGCAATCGGCCAGTATGAGGGTTCAACCGGCTGGGGTGCCCTTCGTGGCTGAGAGTACACCCATCGTACCTGACCTGGATAATGCCAGCGCAGGGAGCCGGCACCCCTGAACGCCATGGGTGCCGGACTCCCAAGGGAGACGGCGCATGAAATTGGGACCGAAAGGCACGGTGGCGCCAGGATTGGCGCCAAAGCGAATGGTGCCAGTGTGTGCCGTAGCCTCGGCACTGGTGTATGGATCACGCACATGACTACCGGTCGGCTGGATCCTACCCTCTATCTCATTGCCGACGCTGGCGTTTGCGGCCCGTCGGCGATGCCGGGAATCGTTGCTGCCGCGGCGGCGAACGGTACCACCATGGTGCAGTTGCGCGATAAGGAGGGAAGTACTGGTCGACTTGTGGACACCGTGCGGGAGTTGCGCGAGGTGTTGGCCGGTACCGGAGTTCCGCTATTGATCAACGACAGGGTCGACGTGGCTCTTGCCGGGGATGCGAACGGCGTCCATCTCGGCCAAAGCGATATGACACCCGAGGATGCGCGGGCTCTCTTGGGTCTCGACGCGCTGATCGGCTTGACCGTGCGTACCCGCGAAGAAGCCGCCAGAATGCCTCACGGGGTCGTGGATTACGTAAGCATCGGCGGCATATTCCCGACGGCGACCAAGAATGTACGCGAACGACCCATCGGTCTCGAAGGGCTTGCCAGGTTGGCGGCCATTCTGGACGGTCCGGTGGTGGCTATCAGCGGGATCGACGAGACCAACGCGGCCGAAGTGATCGCCACGGGCGTAGACGGTATAGCGGTCTCCTCGGCGATCTGTGCTGCCGAAGACCCCGGCGCCGTCAGCGCTAGGCTCGCCGCTATCGTCGCGCGGGCACGCCAGGAGAGGGAGTTGCAGTGACCGCCATCGCGCTTACCATCGCCGGTTCGGACAGCGGCGGCGGTGCCGGTATTCAAGCCGATCTCAAAACGTTTTCGGCACTGGGTGTTTACGGCACGTCAGTGATCACCGCGGTCACCGCGCAAAATACCCGTGTTGTGCGCGCCATTCACGAAGTGCCGCCTGCATTGATCACGGAGCAAATCGCCAGCGTGTTCGAAGACATCCGAATCGACGCGGTGAAGATCGGCATGTTGGGTTCGGTCGACATCGTGCGCGCCGTCGCCGATGCTCTGCAGCCATGGCGTTCATTGCCGATCGTGCTTGATCCGGTGATGGTGGCGAAGAGCGGCGACCCCCTACTTGCGGCGGCGGCCGTCGATGCCTTGCGCGATCAGCTCTTGCCCATGGCTAGTGTGGTAACGCCGAACCTGGCCGAGGCGGGTGCGCTGCTGGGCCGCCCCGCGCCGGCCAACGAGTCGGAAATGAGGTTGGCTTGCGCCGATCTGTTGGCCCTCGGACCGGCCACCGTGTTGATCAAGGGCGGACACCTTGATGGTTCCATCTGTATCGACATCTTTGCGGACGGCGATGAGATGACGGCCTTGAGCGCGGCGCGGACGCTGACCCTTAACACCCACGGCACCGGTTGCACCTTGGCCGCGGCGATCGCGGCGTATCTCGCCCGCGGTGCCACTCTGGTGGATGCCGTGCGTTCGGCAAAGGAATTCGTCGGCGCTGCGATCGACGCGGCGGATGGGTTGGAAATTGGTCACGGCCATGGACCTGTCCACCATTTTCACGCCATGTGGCGGCGTTTGGAATCCCACCACCGCGCGGTGGGGTCGTCATGACGATTGTCATTGTCGGCGCCGGCATCAGCGGGCTTGCCATCGGCTGGCATGTGGCACGGGCAGGCCAGCGGGTGACCATTCTCGAACGCGGACAAGCGGGCCGCGCGGCGAGCTGGGCGGCGGCGGGAATGCTAGCCCCGCGTATCGAGGCCGAGCCGGGCGAAGAGGCTGCCCTTGGCTTGATGCTCGAGAGCCGTGACCGGTGGGCCGAATATGCGCGGGCGCTGGAGGCCACTTCCGGCATGGACATCGGCTACCGTAACGAAGGTACCTTGGCGGTCGCCTTAGATCGGGACGATGCCGAACGCCTGCAGTTTAATTTCCAGTTCCAGTGCCGGCTGGGGCTTTCGGTCGAATGGTTGTCCGGCCGGCAAGCACGGGCGCGGGAGGCACATCTCGCGCGGGGCATCACGGCGGCGATCGATAGCCCCTTGGATCACCAGGTGGATAATCGGCGGGTAGTCGAAGCATTGGCCAACGCTTTTCGCCGTGCCGGTGGAGAGTTGATCGAGAATTGCCAGGTTGCCGCCGTTGACAGCGACGGTGGTCGGGTGCGCGGAGTGCACCTTGCGGATGGCGGCGAGCGTCGTGCCGACCAGGTGGTTGTCGCTGCCGGCGCGTGGTCGCGCAAGATCAGCGGAATACCAACCCCGCCACCCGTCCGTCCCGTAAAGGGCCAGATGGCTGCGGTGCAGATGTCCCACGAGGCGCCGTTGATTAGCCGGGTAATCTGGGGCTCGGATGCTTATCTCGTCCCCCGTTCTGACGGTCGATTGCTGATTGGCGCAACGGTCGAGGAAATGGGATTCGACACCCAGCTGACGGCGGGCGGAATGTTCCACTTGCTCCGTGCCGCTTGGGAGACCCTTCCAGGCATTTATGACTTGCCGCTATGCGAGAGTTGGGCCGGCTTGCGCCCCGGTAGCCGAGACGACGCGCCCATCCTTGGCCCAACTGAAATCGACGGACTGGTGATGGCCACTGGTCACCACCGTAACGGCATTTTGTTGGCGCCGATTACCGGCGATGCTATCGGCGAATACCTGTTAACCGGCAATATCCAGGACGCGATCGCGCCATTTGGCCCGGAGCGTTTCGAAAGGGACTCCACTTCGATCTCCGGATCGGTGGAACAAGCCCCTGTTGACCATGTTTCCGCGGTGGCCGCGCAATGACGGTGGCTACTGATACGACTACTACCATAACCGTGTGCGGCGAGCCGGAACCGTTCACCGGTCAGTCCTTGGAGGCGGTGCTTTCGGCGCGCGAAATCGTTGATCGGCGGCGCGGCATCGCTGTCGCACTGAACGCTGAGGTGGTCCCGCGCTCGGCTTGGACGTCGACATCGCTCGCGCCCGGCGATCGCATCGAAATCGTTCAAGCACGGGCAGGCGGATGACGACTTTGCGACGGCGACTAGGCGGCGCTCCGAAACGGCCATGATCGACCCGCTGACCGTCGCCGGCAGGCAATTTACCTCGCGGTTGTTCATTGGTACCGCGCGGTACCCCAACCAACAGGTGATGCTGGACGCGATCAAGGCAAGCGGCGCCGAGGTGGTCACCGTAGCCATGCGCCGGGTCAGTGTCGACGGCGGCGGGGAGGGGCTATTCGATGTGCTCGGGGACAATTACACCCTGCTTCCCAACACGGCTGGATGTTACACGGCGAAGGATGCCGTTCTCACCGCTCAGCTGGCGCGCGAGGCGTTGGAAACCAACTGGATCAAGCTCGAGGTTATCGGCGACGACGAGACCCTTTTTCCCGATGTCGAACACTTGTTGGTCGCGGCGGAGGAGTTGGTGACACTGGGATTCACCGTCTTGCCCTATTGCAACGACGACCCCATCACATGCAAGAAACTTGAGGATTTGGGTTGCGCCGCGGTCATGCCCTTGGGCGCGCCGATCGGCTCGGGCATGGGTCTACGCAACCCCTACAACCTGCGCATCATCCGCGCGCAATGCCAAATACCGCTGATCGTCGACGCAGGTGTCGGCACCGCCTCCGACGCG
>JAAXGF010000209.1 GCA_012267605.1 Alphaproteobacteria bacterium
GAGTTGCGGAAGTCGGGCTAAATACGCATCAGCGCGAACGCGACTTGGGTGGGGGTGGCCGGAGAGTCGTTCCTCCAGAGCATCAATATCCGAATCGAAGCTTCTTAAATAACGCTTCCAAAGCAACATTTCAGATCGCTCAGCAAGGGGGGCAACGATTGCCCGGCCCTTCTTGAACATCTCAAGAGCTTGTTTCGGCTGATCCATCGCTTTTAGCGATTGACCCAATTTTCCATGGATTACGGCAAAGTCCGCTTGCCAACCGGCATTGCCGGGGTCCTGAGCGGCTAGCCGCTCTCTAATCTCCAGGGAGGCGCGGTAGCTGTCGAGGGCGCCGGCGAGATCGCCCTGGGCCCTCTGCACGTCGCCGATTACTGTTAAGAGCACGGCGCGTGTGTGCACTTCGGCCATGGGAAGGCGATCAATCGCAGTTCTAAACGTTCGGTCCGCGTCGGCCAGTCTGCCTGCACGGTGGTAAAGACGTCCAAGATAGATCGAGTCCCAGGGGTCGGATTGATCCAGCGCCGCGACCTTTTCATAGGCTTCTAGCGCTCTTTCGGTATCAATGCCGAACGATAATCGGCCCAGGCGCCGCCATTGGGCAGCGTTTTCGAGGGATGAGGCCGAGGCCAGATCCTCCAAGAGCTGCAGACCGCCAGCCACGTCGCCATCCGCGATCAGTTTCATCGCGCGGCGTTCTTCCGGGTCGCCTTCTTCGACTGCCTCGCGCACCGCGTCACGTGTGTCAGCTTCAGCCTGAGCGTCCACTGGCGTGTCTTCGGCGCTTAAGGCTTTGGCCAATACGTCGAAAGCACGATCCTCTAACTTGGATTCCAGTTGTCTCAGCTGCGCGCGTTTCTCTGGGTCGAGTTGGTCCTCCCTTTGCTTCAGCCATTCGAGGACGGCCACGAGGTCTTGGTGGTCCGGCGGAGTTTCATCCTCGGAGCAGATCGCCAGCTCGCCACATTGGCCAGCGACGGATGCAAGGTCGCAAATGAAGAGACGTCCTTGGTTGCGCACCGAATCGTACCAACCAAGGAAAGCGGCTAGGGCCAACGCGACAACTGTCACCTTACCCCAATGCCGCGTAATCCGGCCACGCTCCCTGACCCGGACCCTTAGATTATGCACACGCAATGCCGTCACCTGATTTTAGCCATGCGCCTAATAGTCAGAACGAGGTTAGCATTCTCAGCGCAAAACAACCATCTCAGGTCGAAATACAGACCTGGAATTCGCGCAATGATATAGGGGTTTCCGGCCTACAAATACGGCCTGTCACTCACCCATGGGGCCCAAATCTCAACCGCGAACGAACGCGGAACGACGGACTCCACTTCGGGAATATTTCGGGACTTTTCGGTCGTAAATGGCCGTTTTGTACACGTTTTGGCCGCATCTGATGATTGCTTAAAAGTGCCGTATACCCTAGGAATCCTGGGGGTCTCGCGGCACTTGCTGACATGGTCAAGCGCCAGTGCACGATTGCGACACCCTTTTGCGAGAGGAAATGCCACGCCGTTTGATCAAACACCGCGATTAGCCCACTACCAATCGCTAGTTGCCTTGACTGCTCCGGACGTTCACACTTGCATGTGTTATGCTGAAGACTAGCATCTGTCATGCCAAAGACTAGTTTACCGTCAGCGGCGCGGGACGACGCGCTTTCCGCGTATTTTCGCGAGGCCAACAAGCATCCCCTCTTGAGCGCGGAGGAGGAGTATATGCTTGCCAAACGATGGCAAGTACATGGCGACTCCGAATCAGCGCGCCGATTAGTTACCAGTCATTTGCGTTTGGTTGCCAAAATTGCGTTGGGATACCGTGGTTATGGTTTGCCGATGGATGACGTCGTTTCTGAGGGAAACGTTGGTCTCATGCAGGCCGTGCGTCGGTTTGACCCAGAACGCGGATTCAGGCTTTCAACGTATGCTATGTGGTGGATTCGCGCCGCGATCCAAGAGTACATTTTGCGGTCTTGGTCGTTGGTAAAACTTGGTACGACGGCGGCTCAGAAAAAGTTGTTCTTCAATCTTCGTAAGCTCAAGAACCAAATTCGTGTTCTCGATGAAGGAGAGCTTTCTCCTGACGCGGTCAAGAAGATCGCCGGAGAATTGGGTGTCTCGGAGGACGAGGTCATAACCATGAATCGGCGAATGGGTGGCCCCGATCAGTCTCTAAACGCACCTGTCCAACAAGGTGCCGAATCGGAATGGATTGACCGGCTCGTGGACAATGAATCCGATCAGGAAATGAAGGTTGCGGAGAAAGAAGAGACCGAGAAACGCCGCGAACTACTCGAAGAGGCGATGAATAGGCTCAACGACCGGGAACGTCATATTTTTGCAGAACGTTGCTTGAAAGAGGAACCTTCGACGTTGGAGGAATTGAGCAAGGTCTACGGTGTCTCGCGGGAACGGGTGCGCCAAATCGAGCTACGGGCATTCGAGAAAATTCAAAATCGGGTGTTGACTTCAGCGATCACCGCCGGGATCCTCGACAGGGAAAAACTTATCAGTGCTCAAAAGCAACCGCGGCGCTAAAAAATCTTTTTAATACTAAAACAGTAAACTGACCACTATTTATTTTTAGAAATAGCTCTTTGTTGTATAGGATTATAAATGATTTTCTGTATCTAGATTAGTTTTTATGATATTTGTAGGCTAATTATTCTGCATACTCGCATAGAAGAAGAGCTCGAGTTGTTTGCGGAAGGGACAGTATTGATCGCCGATCTTCAATATCAATTCGTTGGTGCTCGGTTCCAGTAATGGTAGCAATGCCGATAGACGGTTGCTTGCGGCGCTTGAGTCGGGCACTGGAAGATGACGAGCTCAACGTCTTCTACCAGCCGCAGGTCGATTCCAGTGGATTGCTCCAAGGGTTGGAGGCTCTGGTTCGCTGGCATCATCCAGAGGATGGACTGTTGGTGCCTGATCAGTTTCTGCCCTGCGCTGAGAGTAGTGATGTGATTTCGGAAATTGGCGACTGGGTATTACGCACTGCTTGCGCCCAGCTCGGCCCGTGGCAGAGCGCGGGTTATAGGCCATTGCGACTTGGCGTGAACTTGGCTTCGCGCCATTTAAGCCAACCAGATTTGGTCTCTCAAGTCGAGCAAGCCCTTGCTGCGGGTGGTCTCAGCGCCGGGTGGCTCGATCTCGAATTGCCCGAGACGCTAACCCGTCGGGCCATCGAAAAAATTTTTGGTAGTCTTCACGAACTTGCAGCCCTTGGCGTTGGCCTGTCGATCGATGATTTCGGTACAGGCCAGTTGTCGCTTTCCGATATTCGGCGGATTCCGCTCGACAACTTGAAGGTGGATCGCTCGTTGGTATGCAACGTTGCCGGCGATCCGAACAGCGCGGCGCTTGCCGGCGCGACGATCGCGATGGCGCACGAGACCGGTTTGAACGTTGTCGCCGAAGGTGTCGAGAATGCGGATCAGCACGCCATCCTTTTGGGGAATGATTGCGATGGCATGCAAGGTTATTTGTTCGGTAGACCGGCGCCAGCGTACGAAATAGAAGACTTGCTGTCGGGTGAGAAATATTTGTCCGGTGAACCCGACCGTTCCCTGGTGCAAGCGGCTGGTGTTTAACGGCTGACGTCGATTTCGTTAGCCAGAATGGCCACTCGATTGGCCGAGCCGATGCAATGCTCGTTTTCCCGATACCAGCCAGCGAAATCATCCGCGGAAACCGGTCTGCTAAAGAAGAATCCCTGGGCTTCTTCGCAACCGTGTTCCCGGAGGAAATCGAGCTGGCGTTCGGTTTCGACACCCTCCGCGATCACCCGCAGGTTGAGACTTTTGCCTAGTGAGATGATGGCCTTGGCGATGGTCGCGTCGTCCGCGTCGTTTTCCACGTTCCGCACAAAGGACCTATCGATTTTGAGCGTGTCCACGGAGAACCGGCGCAAGTAGGATAGCGACGAATGGCCGGTACCGAAATCGTCGATCGCCAAACGAATACCGATTTCGTGTAGACGGTGTAACAGGGCCATCATCGGATCGACCCGGTCCATAATCATGCTCTCGGTGATCTCCAGCTCAAGCCAAGTCGGGTCGATTTGGGTTTCCTCGATGATTTCGGCGATTGACTCGACCAATTCAGATCGGCGGAATTGTACCGCCGATACGTTGATGGCGAGTGGAATCGGTGGCAGTCCTTGCCGTCGCCACGCCACGCATTGTTTGCTCGCCTCGCGCACCACCCATTCACCGAGCGGCACGATCAGGCCAGTAGATTCGGCGATGGGAATGAATTGGGCCGGGCCGACCATGCCGCACTCCGGATGCCGCCAACGAAGCAACACCTCAGCACCCACGACCTCACCACCGACGATGTTCACCTTAGGCTGGTAATAGAGGATGAACTGTTGGCTCTCCAGGGCAGTCCGCATTTGGTTTTCCAACCATTTTCGCTGTTGCGCCTGTGCATTGAGTTCGGCGTCGTAATAATGAAACGAACCGCGACTCGTGCGTTTCGCTTGATAAAGGGCGAGGTCCGCGTGTTTTAAGATTTGATGGGGATCGCCGTTGTCCAGCGGGTAAACGGTGTTACCGATGCTGGCCGACGTTGAAATTAGATTTCCATCAAGATCGAAGGGTTCGGCCAAATCCTCTGAAATTTTTCGTGCCAGAACGGTGATGTCTTCCGTCTGGGCGAGATTCGTGGCTACCACCGCGAATTCGTCGCCGCCCAACCGTGCCACCGTATCGCTCGCGCGGGTACACTGAGATAATCGTTTGGCCGCTTGTTGAATCAGCAGATCTCCCACCGGATGCCCCAAGGTGTCATTGACGTCTTTGAATTGGTCGAGATCCAGAAGAAGTACGGCCATCACCGAGTCATTCCGATGCGCCTGGGCAATGGCGTCGGCGAGACGTGAATGGAAGACCGCGCGATTCGCCAAACCCGTGAGGGTGTCGCATTCTGCGAGAAATGTCAGACGCCGTTCGACCCGCTTTCGCTCGATGGCATAGCGAATGGCGCGGGCAAGGAGCGGTGCTGTGATCTCGCTTTTGACCAGATAATCGGCGGCGCCGCTTTTCATCGCTTCGGCATCGACCTCTTGGCAATCGTTGTCGGTTAGCACGATGAAGGGCGCAGCGAAGCGGATTTTGGACATGGCGCTGATGAGATCAACACCGTCTCGCCGGCCCAGCTGGTAGTCGACAAGATAAATGTCGTGAGCCTCTTCTTGAATCGCGGCGTGGGTTTCGTCCCAAACCCTGACCCAATCAAGTTTGAGCTGATCGCCGAAACTCTCCCTAAGCAGAGCACGGGTGCGGGTGTAGCCCCTCTCGTCATCCTCAATAAGTAGGATCGCCGGTGCTTCCACCAATTCCAAAAACTCCACTCAGGCGTGAGACGAACCTATCTGCAATAGACGGATTGTGTTTTGATAATCTTAATGCCGAGTTCGCTGCGAGCGGTACGATGACGCCGCTAGTAATTCGTTATCCGGCGGCACCGGTGTGACCAATCTGCAAATTTGATCAGGGATATACGTCAAATAGAGGATTCTCGCGCGTATCTCACGCGTTTATTGAATATTAAGCAATACATACAGCGTATACAATATACCACTTAAAGTATGCACAGATAGTGGATTTTCATTTTCCAGTGCGTGTGAATTCTTATGTTTTTCTGACGCAATTATCAAAGATTTGTAACTGCCCAGGTCTGA
>JAAXGF010000386.1 GCA_012267605.1 Alphaproteobacteria bacterium
GAGGCGTCCATTCCATTCTCCTAGTAGTGAATTTGTCTCGCAATTCGCCCGAACATACCTTCAGCGGGCCGAACTGGACATTGGCGACGCGTGCGCAATTCAGTATAGCGGTGCAGGAAGTAAATCGACATGACGAATTGGTTCGCTGTCAATTAAATCCAGACTGGGTCTGATATGGTCCGCGTTTGACATAGATCAAGGCGTCTGGAGAGCCCTACTCCATGGTGGCGATCGCCGTTGGCGTAGGGTTTGTCGCCGGCAACAGCGGACATATCGGGACATTTTACTGCGTGGATAGGAACGGACTTGTGAATTGGCGTGCCATTGGTGTATGTTCTGGCCCGCAAGGAGGCGGTCGAGGCGGGCCCCACATGAGAGAACGACCGGACGGTTTTTCCACGGCGCGGCGTTCTCTTGGTGTTTTTGGGTCAATCGGTGGTTTTCTAGCGGGGAATCGCTTGAGTTTTGGCAGCGCACTGCCCAACCGTTGGTGAAATGCACCGGGAACCGATTTGTGGAACCGGCTTTTTTGCGTGTCCTTAGGACTTGGCCGCCCGTGATGTGGGGGAGGTAGGATGAGAATGTGGACGAAGCTTGGTAGAGGCGGTCTGTTGGCCGCGATGTTCGCGCTCGCGGCGAGTGTTACCGGTTTTGGTTACGGCGCGGCGTTGGCGAAGGATTTTCTGCCACATGATTGGCAGACGGGTTTTCCGGAGGCCGTATCGCCGGTGATGAAACAGATCGTTGATTTTCACGATTTCGTTTTCGCCATCATCGTGATGATTTCGCTGTTCGTCGTGTGTCTTTTGGCTTTTGTGATCGTTCGTTTCAACGCGACGAAAAATCCAGAACCCTCCACGACCACCCACAGCACGACCCTCGAGATCGCTTGGACGGTCATTCCGATCATAATCTTGGTCGTCATCGCCATTCCATCATTCAAGATTCTTTACTATCAGGACCGCACTGAAGACGCCGAGATGACCTTTAAGGCCATCGGCAACCAGTGGTATTGGACTTACGTATATCCCGATTACGATGACATGGAATTCGATGCGATCTACCTGACGGATGACGAGTTAGAGGAAGGGCAGCCACGTCTCTTATCCACCGACGAAACCGTGGTGTTGCCGACCAACACGAATATCCGATTCCTGACCACCGCCACCGACGTGATCCACGCTTGGACCCTGCCCAATATTGGTATGAAGATGGACGCGGTGCCGGGACGCATCAATGAAACTTGGTTCCGCATTGAGGAGGAAGGCATGTACTACGGCCAGTGCTCCGAATTGTGCGGCACCAACCATGGCTTCATGCCGATCATGGTGAAGGCGGTTTCCAAGGAGGAATTTGACGTCTGGATCGAAGAAGCGATGGAAGAATATGCCCACAACAAGGCACCCGACGGGCCGGTTCTCGCGGCGAACCGGGTTGCCGGTGAAATTAGCGACTGAGAGGTAGCGACATGGCGTATGGCAGCACGGCCGACGCCCACGCCGATCCCAACACGACCGGTTGGCGGCGCTGGGTTTATTCGACGAACCATAAGGACATCGGTACGATGTACCTGACGTTCGCCATTTTCTTCGGCGTCGTCGGCGGCACGATGTCGATCCTTTTCCGCACCGAGCTCATGTATCCGGGCGATGGTATCCTTGGCGGGGACCACCACTTGTTCAACGTGCTCGTCACTGGGCACGGTCTGATCATGGTGTTCTTCATGGTCATGCCGGCGATGATCGGTGGATTCGGAAACTGGATCGTACCGCTGATGATTGGCGCGCCCGACATGGCGTTCCCGCGCATGAACAACATCAGCTTTTGGCTCTTAATCCCCTCGGCCATTCTCTTGGTTGGTTCGATGTTCGTGACCGGCACGGCTGGTGGCCAAGGGGTAGGCACCGGATGGACGGTTTACGCGCCACTCTCTACATACGGCCATCAAGGGCCGGCGGTCGACATGGCTATTTTCAGCCTGCACTTGGCTGGTGCCTCGTCGATCCTCGGGGCGATCAATTTCATCACCACGATTTTCAACATGCGGGCGCCGGGCATGACCCTGCACAAAATGCCGCTGTTCGTGTGGTCGATCTTGGTCACAGCCTTCCTGCTGCTGCTGTCGCTTCCGGTCTTGGCTGGCGCCATTACGATGTTGCTGACCGACCGTAACTTCGGCACCGGTTTCTTCGATCCGGCGCTGGGTGGCGATCCCATTCTGTATCAGCATCTGTTCTGGTTCTTCGGTCATCCTGAGGTGTACATCTTGATCCTGCCGGGCTTCGGCATGATCAGCCAGATCGTCTCGACCTTCTCGCGCAAGCCGGTATTCGGCTATCTCGGCATGGCTTATGCCATGGTAGCGATTGGGTTTGTCGGTTTCGTGGTTTGGGCGCACCATATGTATACGGTGGGTCTGGATGTCGACACCCGCGCGTATTACACCGCGGCGACAATGGTCATTGCGGTGCCCACGGGCATCAAGATATTCAGTTGGATCGCGACCATGTGGGGCGGGTCGATCGAATTCAAGACGCCCATGCTGTGGGCGATTGGCTTCATCTTCCTGTTCACCGTCGGTGGCGTCACCGGTGTGGTGTTGGCCAATGCCGGTATCGATTGGGCCTTGCACGATACCTACTATGTCGTTGCCCACTTTCACTATGTGTTGTCGCTGGGCGCCGTGTTCGCGATCTTTGCCGGGTTCTATTATTGGATCAGCAAGATGTGCGGGCACCAGTACGATGAGTTCTTGGGCAAGCTCCACTTCTGGCTGACCTTCATCGGCGTCAATCTGATTTTCTTCCCGCAACACTTCCTGGGTCTGGCGGGTATGCCTCGGCGTATCCCGGATTATCCCGATGCCTTTGCGGGTTGGAATTTCATATCGTCGCTGGG
The DNA here is from genome assembly GCA_012267605.1 of Alphaproteobacteria bacterium. Classification (GTDB taxonomy): domain Bacteria; phylum Pseudomonadota; class Alphaproteobacteria; order JAAXGF01; family JAAXGF01; genus JAAXGF01. The sequence goes on from JAAXGF010000386.1 coordinate 2,899, forward strand.
TGCTTACGTCTCCGGTGCGGGCACACTGGTGTTTCTGATCATGTTGTTCAAAGTTCTCGGCGCGAAGGACAAGTGCGCGAACAATCCTTGGGGCGAAGGCGCCACTACATTGGAATGGTCAGTGACATCGCCACCACCGTTCCACAGCTACGAGGAGCTGCCGCGAATTAAGTAGCGGCAGCCAACCTCGCCTCGTCTGGGAAAGCCCGAAGAATGCCAGCCATGGAAAGGACCGCGGCCTATGCCGCCGCGGTCTCTGCGCCCGGTGTCGCGGGAGGTGCGCAACTGGCTGATTACATTGCCCTGCTCAAGCCAAGGGTAATGTCGCTGGTCGTGTTCTCGGGCTTCGCCGGGCTTTATCTTGCGCCTGGTACGCTTCACCCGATTTTGGCGCTGACGGCGATTCTTTGTATCGCCATCGGGGCTGGCGCATCCGGTGCAATTAACATGTGGTACGACCGGGATATCGACGGGGTCATGGAACGTACCCGCGGTCGGCCATTGCCGATGGGGCGGTTGGAACCCGGTGAGGCGCTCGGATTCGGCATCACGCTGGCGGTCGGCTCGGTCGCCGTCATGGTGCTGGCGGTGAATTGGGTGGCAGCGGCGTGGCTCGCTGCGACCATCGCATTCTACGTGTTCGTCTATACCATGTGGTTGAAGCGCCGCACGCCGCAAAACATCGTCATTGGCGGCGCCGCCGGCGCTTTCCCGCCGATCATCGGCTGGGCGGCTGTCACAGGAAGCGTTGGGATCGAGGCGCTGGTTTTGTTCGGCATCATCTTCATGTGGACGCCGCCGCATTTCTGGGCCTTGGCCCTGTTTAGGAGCGACGATTACGGACGCGCAGGCGTTCCCATGTTGCCCAACGTGGCTGGCGCGGCAGAAACCAAGCGACAAATATTACTTTATACGGTTTTGCTGTTTCCCATCGCCATGTTGCCGACTTGGTTAGGGTTTGCCTCCCATTGGTACGGTTTAGCCGCGGCCGTTATGGGGATTCTATTCATCGTTTGCGCCCTGCGCGTGCGGCAAGATACCCATCACAGAGCCGCGCGGCAGATGTTTGGATTCTCAATCCTTTATCTATTCATGATCTTTACGCTGTTGATCGTGGACAAGAGCTTAAGCGGCGTATTTTGACATGGCGATCACCGTACAACACAAACGGCAGAGGGTTAAGAATTTCGCCTTGGCGGGGTTCTTGATTACCTTGGTCGTGCTGTTTTTCTTTATCACCTTGGTGAAAATGGGCGGGGCGGCCTGACGCCATGACTGACAAGCTGCAGGGACGCAAATTCCTCACGGTGGCGCCCTTGGTGCTGGTTGTCGGCGGCATGGTCGGCATGTCGTTCGCGGCGGTGCCGCTTTATCAATTGTTTTGCCAGGTCACCGGTTTCGGTGGCACCACCCAGCGGGCCGAGGCGGCACCTGGTATCGTCGCCGACCGGGTTTTGACCGTGCGTTTTAATGCGGATGTTGGCCGCGACATGCCCTGGCGGTTCCGCCCGTCCCAAGGTTCCATCGACGTGCGCGTGGGTGAGAGCGCGCTGGCGTTTTATACCGCCGAGAATACGACCGATGAAACTCTCGTCGGTACCGCGAGTTTCAACGTCACCCCCCATAAGGTCGGCCAATATTTCCAGAAGATCGAGTGTTTCTGCTTTACCGAGCAGCGACTCGCAGCGGGCCAGCGCACCGAAATGCCGGTGATGTTCTTCATCGACCCGGCGATTCTGGACGATCCGAACGTCGCCGAGGTGAATACCATCACTTTGTCTTACGTGTTTTTTAAATCCGAGGCGAACGAGCAAGCCGCCGCGGATTTGGCGCAGGCGAATCGGGTCGCCGCCGCCGAAGCGCCAACACCAGATGGCGGTTAGCCATCGCTAGGGGTCGCCTACGAGGAGGCCGGGAGAGAATGGCCAGTGGAATGGCCGAGAGTATGGGATTACTGAAAAGGGAACGGAGATTATGTCCGGAGCACATGCACACGATTACCATCTCGTAGACCCCAGCCCGTGGCCGGGTGTCGGTGCCACGGCGGCGTTGTGCCTGACCGTGGGCGCCGTCATGTATTTCCACGATTACGGGCCGATCCTGTTGATCATCGGTTTCGTCTTGATGTTGGCGACGATGTTTTTCTGGTGGCGCGACGTCATCCAGGAAGCCGAGTTCGATGGTCATCACTCGCCGGTGGTTCAACTTGGCCACCGCTACGGCATGGCGCTGTTCATCGCTTCGGAGGTCATGTTCTTTTCCGCCTTTTTCTGGGCGTTTTTCAATGCAAGCCTATTCCCGACCGAGCAGATGGGCAGTATTTGGCCCCCAGACGGAGTCGAGCCCTTTAATCCGTGGGAAATTCCGTTCCTCAACACCATCATTCTGTTGAGTTCGGGCGTGACCGTTACCTTCTGTCACCACGAAATTCGCAAGGAAAACCGAACCAAGGCGATCATGTGGATGTGGGCGACCCTGGCGCTCGGTGTCGCCTTTACCGGGTTCCAAGCTTACGAATATGTCCACGCCACCTTCACCATGGACGGCGGCATTTACGGCTCGACGTTTTACATGGCTACCGGTTTCCATGGTTTTCACGTGATCATCGGTACCTGCTTTTTGGCCGTCTGTCAGTACCGGCTGTACAAGGGGCACTTTAAGCCGGATCATCATTTCGGCTTCGAGGCGGCTGCCTGGTATTGGCACTTCGTCGATGTCGTCTGGCTATTTCTGTTTTCCTGCATCTACTGGTGGGGCAGCGGGAGCTATTTCGCGGGCAGTTAGGGAGCATCGGTCGGCGCGTCATGGCGAAAGCTTCGCGCGCCGACGTATCTCCAATCCGGGCGGGGATTACCTGCCGTTGCCCGAGGTGTGGCCGGGGCAAGCTGTTTTCAGGGTTTCTTGACGTGACCAAGCGATGCGCCGAGTGCAAGCTCGACTTTTCGAAGCAGGATGGCGGCGACGGTCCTGCTGTCTTCGTCATCATGATTCTTGGGTTCGTTATCGTTGGCTTGGCGTTGGTGGTCGAGATGAATTTCGCACCGCCGGTTTGGCTGCATCTGGTGCTTTGGATCCCGCTTACGTTTATCGGTTCGCTCGCGCTTTTGAGGCCTTTCAAGGCGACTTTGATCGCGTTGCAATACCGGCACAAGGTGGCGTTCGAGAGTGGCTCCCGCGGACGCGGGTAAAACGGGCAAAGCGGTTCGGTTCCAGCCGCGTCCCTGGCCGATCGCGATCACCGTTTTCGTGCTCGCCGTGTTGGTTGCCCTTGGCACCTGGCAAATGTACCGACTGCAATGGAAAACTGAGCTTATCGACTGGCGCGACGCCCAGCTTGCGGCCCCACCCGCGCCGTTGCCGGCGACGATTGCGAATGACCCCGAGGTGTTTGATACATACCGCTTTCGCCGTGTTTCGGTGACAGGTGAATTCGCCCACGATAAGGAAATCTATCTGGCGGGCTATCTCTACAAACAGGTCGGGTTTCAGGTCATCACGCCGGTGATACGCGATGGCGGCCAGGCAGTCTTCGTCGACCGCGGTTGGGTGCCTGCGAGCCGACGTGGACCGTCAAGCCGTGCCGACGGCCAGGATAGTGGAGCGGTTACCGTTGTCGGCATCGCCCGGGGGCCCGGCGAACAGGGGTGGTTCGTGCCGGACAACGACGCTGAGAAAAACTATTGGTTTTGGCGGGACATCCCAGCAATGGCAGCGGCGGCGGGAGTGGACGCTGTGCCACTGATCGTACAGCTTGAGAAAACCCAAAATCCCGGTGGCCTTCCCATACCCTCTGGCGAACCGATCACCCTGCGCAACGACCACTTGCAATACGCGATCACCTGGTATTCGTTGGCGGTCGCCGTCATGGTAATTTTCTTCCTTTCCCAGCGACGACGAGTAGGTTGATGGTCGGCTTCCGCCGCGCCGCCGCCTTGGCGTTGGTGTTTTCCTTCTTTGTGATCGTGCTCGGCGCCGCGGTTCGAGTGACCGGGTCGGGTCTCGCGTGTCCGGATTGGCCGCTCTGCTATGGCCTATGGTTTCCGACTCCGGGAAAGCTGGCGCAGATTCCGGGAGTTGCGTATACCTTCGGCCAAGTCATGTTGGAGTGGGTGCATCGGCTCCTCGTCGGTGGCATCGTCGGTCCTCTGGTCTTGGCTCTATTGATTTGGGCATGGCGGTTGCGCCGCGAGCGGCCGTCTTTGCTTCGCTTTACGGTGATCGCTTTCGGTTTGCTCCTGGTTCAGGCGGGGATTGGCGGCTTTACCGTGTTCGACCGCAATAGCCCCTCATCTGTCGCCGTGCACCTTACGGTCGCTATGATTTTCTTTTCCGTGCTCATCTTGATATTTCTTATCTCCGGTGGAGCGACACGGCCAGACCGCCTGTCCGCTAATATGCAAAGACGATGTGGCGCTACCGCGTTGGTTACCTTGGTAACTTTGACAAGCGGAGCTGTAATGGCAGCGTCGGGCGCGTCTCTTGCCTGCGACAGTTGGCCCTGGTGCGGCGACACGTTGGTGCCCGATTTCGAGGCGGGCGTGCTTCTGAATATGTTGCACCGGGTCCTTGCCCTGGGCACGGTCGTCATGATCGGCGCCCTGTCTATTCGCGGCTTTGCGCACAGGGTGGAAGCGCCGCGTTTCTTTTACGGCGTCGCCGGGGCGTTCGTCTTGGTGTTGATCGAGGCCGCACTCGGCGCGTTCGTTGTGTTGCAGTCGGTGCCCCTGTTGGGTGCGGTGATTCATCAGGCGCTTGCCGTGTTGGTCTTTAGCTGGCTAATGGCCGTGTATTGGCGGCCAACGGCCAACGCCCACGCCGGCAAAGCCTAAAAGCGTGTCCGCCGCATATAAGATCCTGGCTCAACGTTTTGAGCGCCTTTCCCTTTTGCGCCAGGCGGGTGCCGTCCTCGCTTGGGACCGGGCGACGATGATGCCCTTGGGCGGTGCCGATGCACGGGCCGAGCAGACTGCGGCTCTTGAGCTGGTCTGCCACGATCTTTTGACGTCGCCCGATACCGGTGACCTATTGCATGAGGCGGACAACGGAGGTCTGGACCCGTGGGAAGCTGCGAATTTGGTGGAAATCCGACGCCGATGGGCGCACGCGAACGCTCTCAATGCCAAGTTGGTTGAAGCCCTCTCCAAGGCTTCGTCCGACTGCGAAATCCAGTGGCGCCGGGCGAGGGCGGAGGATGGTTTTTCGGCTTTCTCGTCGTCCCTGGACGGGTTGCTCGGTTTGGTTCGCGAATCGGCAGCGGCCAAAGCCGAAGCCCTCGACCTCGACCCTTACGATGCTCTTCTCGACGAATTCGAACCCGGTGGCCGCGCCAAGGAAATCGATCTCTTGTTCCAGGATCTCGCCGCGTTCCTGCCCGATTTTCTCGCCCAGGTTCTGGACGCGCAAGCTGGTCTTCCTGATCTGTTACCCTTGGCGGGTCCGTTTCCCATTTCGGCGCAGCGCGATCTCGCCCGACGCCTCATGACCGCAATCGGTTTCGATTTTGACCACGGCCGGCTTGACGTGAGCGGCCATCCGTTCTGCGGGGGCACGCCCGACGACGTGCGTATTACCACCCGCTACGAAGAGGACGATTTCGTCCAGGCGCTGATGGGTGTTTTGCATGAGACCGGTCACGCCCTCTATGAACGGGGATTGCCGGTCCCTTGGCGTTACCAACCGGTTGGCCAGGCACGGGGGATGGGGATCCACGAAAGCCAATCGCTATTGCTGGAAATGCAAGTGTGCCGGGGGCGTGAATTCCTCGGCTTCGCGGCACCGCTGGTGCGCGAGGCGTTCGGCGGCAGCGGTCCGGCCTGGTCGGTGGACAATC
>JAAXGF010000226.1 GCA_012267605.1 Alphaproteobacteria bacterium
TGAGGCACCTGGGCAGTTACCTTGACGGTAGAAAATTGCCTCTCCGGTAACCTTGGGACCGTTGAGGCCCATGCGTTCGTCCAGAGCCATTTGCCAATTGGACGGTACGTCGTATACGACCAAACGCGCGGCATCCAAATACGCCGCTTCCTCCATCGGTTCGGTAATTTTGATGTGATAGGCCCCGTCTCTCGGTTTCAATAAACCGTCGGGCATCAGCAGATTTTCCCAAGGGCGTGGAACCGAGTATTCCCCCGGTCCAACGGCGTAGCCAATGCCTCCAACACCGAGAATGTCGGTAACAAACGCGTAGGATTCTCCGTTCCAAGCGAACACGATTGGGCAACTCGATAGCTGTCGCTGGGTTTCGCTTATGGAATGCAAGTCGCCGGCCGCCAAATCCAGTTCAGTTTGAAACACGCCGTCTGGCCAGTCGATGGCGACAAATTCCGCGTAGGACGCGCCCCCGAGACCGATCGAGATTGGCTGCAAACTTTGCCCCGGACCGGAATGACTTTGGAATGTCTGTGCCACTGTCCACCGCGAGCCCGTCCTCAAGGCGATCGACGTGCCGATTCCCGACGCGTTGGAGCGCATTGAATCGGCTTCGTTTTCCTTGCCGCTGAAGACGAGAGACAAAAAGGGATATCGCCCAGGACCTGGTGGCCAAATCGTTAGTTTTCCGTCGCGCGTGACTCCTCCTATGACGGCGGGCCCAGCGCCGGCGTCCAAAACCACAGGGATCCACGAAGCCAGGGCAGGGCTCTCGCTAGGTGCGAAGACAGGCTCAAACGCCTTTTGCGCTACGCGAAAAACCAACCATGAGTTACCCCAACCGACGATTAGATCGAGCTCACCGTTTCCGTTGGCGTCAGCAAGTGCCAGACGCGGGCTGCCAACCGTATCGTCGCTGGGGTCCAGTCCAAGTTGGGCGGCGACGCGCCACTCACCCGAATCGTCAGGCTTCCAATGGCGCAATGTTCGGTCCGGCGAGAGTCCAATTATATCCGGCCACCCGTCGGCATCGATATCTCCCGCAACAGCCGCGGCCATGGGAGTCGCCGCGAACTCGTCAAATCCGGATGCCGGCTGATAGGCCCATAGCCTGTCGTTTTGATAAATCTCATGGGGCGAGTATTCGTTCAAGATAACGATGTCGACATCGCCGTCCGCGTCGATATCAGTTGGAACGACGGCACGAGAGGCCTCACCGTCTCCGGCAATCGCCGCTGATTCGGCGAGGGGCCGAAACGTCCCGTCAAAATTGTTATTCAATAGCTCGTTGGGGCCGTCCATGTTGACCACGAAGATGTCGAGATCGCCATCGTGGTCTGCATCGAAGAAGACGCCATCAACCGAATCAAATTCGCCGCCTGCTGTCTTCGTTGTTTCACTGACGTTTCGCCATTCGCCAACCGAAATCTGCTGCCAAAGTTGGTTGGGTCCGCGACGCAGCAGGTAAACATCAACCAAACCATCATTGTCGTAATCGCCCCAGGCAGCCGCGTTTACAGCCGAGACACTTGCCAACACATGATCGGTGTGATGGGTGAAATCGCCGCCATCTTGGCCGAGCAACACGGCGTTGAGCGTATTCGCTGGCGACGTGTCGTCGGGTGATCGAAAACCGGGTATGAACAAATCCTGAGCGCCGTTCCCATCAATGTCCATGGTTGTCATTCCGGTCGTGCCTGACAGGTCGTGCCCATCAGGCAGATTCCAGCCGACGTCTGTCTCGTGCTGCGAATCGAATATCTCGCCAGGTGGCGCTGGGGTGGTTACCGAATCGCTGCGACCGATGGCCCGTACTTCGCCCTTGCGACCCATCCGGGTATATTTGAACTCGACCAAGCGCGCCCGCGGATTCTTGCTCAGTTTTTGGTAGGCACGAAGCATCGCCCCGGCTTCCTCGGAGCGGTCCAGCGATTGCAACGCCTGAAACGCAGCGTAATAGGCACTCAGCAGGTACGGGTCTTGCTCAACCGCCCTACGATAATAGGTGATCGCATCCTCCGGTCTGGACTGTTGCGACAGGGATTGACCTAGGAAGTAGGCGGCGTGGGCGTCTGCCGGATCAATTTCGACCACAGTTCTGAAGTGGGGCTCAGCCTCGCCCATGGCGCCCCGATATATCAACAGCAGGCCTCGAACGTAATGGGCACGGGCGTGATTCGGGTCCTGTGCCAGCACCTGTGTGACAATTTCCAGGGCCTTGTCTTCATCGCCGTCTAGCTGGCGATTTAAGGTCGCGATAGCCAAGTTTACCCGGGCATCTAGCCAATCGGGATTGTTGTCCGCAAGTTCCTGAAAAATGCTGTGGGCCGCCGGATAATCGAAGTGACCCATTAGTCCAACACCTCGATTATTCGCTTCTATTTCGGCCGGTGAGGGGACGAACTCCTCTGTCCCCTCAGAGCACGCTCCCGCGAAAATTAGAACAAGAGGAAGAACACTTCTCCACATGTGCGGCCCGATAATTCTCATTTGGGTGTTACTGTCGGAAAATTCATCAGGTTGGCCGCCATGCAATGTTGTGAAGCTGATTCTGATCGATCGACTCTAGCGAAGAATTTTCCCCGGGTTTTTTGCACGGATGTCAAGTAGCTGGACAATTTGCGCGAAACTCACTGGCGTCCGGCGTCGTGCGCTTGCGTTAGCACCCATAGATCTTCGTCGATCATTTCCGCAAGTTGGCTGTCATCCATTCGAGTGGCGAGTTCCTTGGCCCTCTCCAGCATTGCGATGGCTTTCGGGAGGTTCTTATTCAACATGTGGATTTGTCCCAACATGCGCATGGTCCTTGGTGTCTGTTCGTCGATAGGTTCGAGCGTGCGTTCCATGTGTTCGATAGCTTCGGAATAAGCACCCCTGGCCGCGAGATAGCGAGCCAGACGGTGATTCGCCCGTTTGAGCGTTGGGTCGCTGGCCAACGCTTGACGGTAGTGATCCGCCGCCCGGTCGGCTTCGCCATGCCATTCTAGGGCGACTCCTAAGTTGACTCGGGCGAGGTTGAAGCCGGGATCGATGGCCAAAGCTCTTTCGAACGCCTTCACCGCATCCTCGTATCGTTTTTGGGCAAATAGCATGTTTCCGAACGACAAATGGAGCCGTTTCCAGTTGGGGTCGATCTCCATCCCTTGACGGTAGTGTGATTCGGCTTTTTCCCATTCTTCGAGTTCCGAATGAAATTCGACGAACCATCTGTGGATGTCGGCGCTGTGTGGGTTGCTTTGCAGACCCTTATCGAGTTCGGCAATCGCGTCGTCGTAGCGGCCTTTTTGCGCGAGTCGCTTGGCGTTCGCGACATGTCGACGATCATCAATACGCAGGCGATTAATCTCGGCGGCTAGAGAATCATCTGATTTCAGGAACGTGTCTTGGTGTTTTCGGTAATTCGCGAACATTTCGTCGCTCTTTGCGGCATCGCCAGCGCGCAGATACACTTTGCCGAGGGCTTGGTAGCCTTCACCAAACGGGCCATTGAGCTCCAGCGCCCGCTGATAATGACGAATTGCTCTATCAAGCTCATCTATTCGGTCGAGCAGGGTGGCGTAACCGAAATGGGCGTCCGCGCGCTCGGGGGACTGTTGGATCACCTCTTCAAACAAATCGCGGCTCTCTGCTATGTCATCATCGCTGAGCAATAGCCGCGCCAAGGCAAGCTGCGCATCATGATTACCGGGACGCAAGTCGATGGCACGCCGAAACGCTTCCTGGGCCTGCTGCCGCTCGCCCAAAACCGCGAGTGCCGATCCGAGGTAGTACGGCCAGGCGAATGAAGTTGGATCGAGGATTTGCGCCCGGTCATACAGAACAGCCGACTCACGCAGCTTGTTGTGAGCTTGAAGAACCATTCCTAAGTGACCGTTCGAGTTAGCGTTTTCGGGCTCTGTTTCGACCCGTTGTACATAGGTCTCGATCTGTTCCCGGACCATCGGTAGAGCATACTCTAGTTCCAGATCCGGAAGCGGCGGGATATCTGGCGCAGGCTCACAGGCCCCAAGCAGCGCTAATCCAAGGGCGAAGGCGGAAACACGCAAATCACGCGGAAAATGTGAATTCATAGTGAGCCGACATTATCCATACGCCGGTGCTAGGCTCAATCGGCTTGATTCCCTTGAGTTCGCTCACTTTCCACGATGGACAAAGGGATTTGGTAGGGAATTATATACTTGACCGAG
>JAAXGF010000029.1 GCA_012267605.1 Alphaproteobacteria bacterium
GAGGTTTTTAGAAGTGTCCAGTTTACAAAAGTAACGAAAGGAAGAATGAAGAGCAACGCGCGATAGCGAGCCATGTAGCCTGGCTCCGGCCAAATCCAACCCCAACGAATGTTCGAAACCAAAATTGAGACCGATAGAGACACTACAAACAAATACAGAATATAAATCCCGGTCTCCACAATTGACGCAAGCTCCATATCGAATATCAAAGTATCCACAAACGATTTCTCATAGAACACGGCCAATGTCCAAGGCAGACCCTTAATAGGAGAAACAAAAAACTTTTGGTGATTCCCCATATATTCGGCCGTTTCAACCATATCCAATCTATGATTAACTGCAGTTCGAATTTCTTCATTCCATTCCGTCTCGGCATAGAAATTCTCGAGAAGAACCCGGCTCTCGTCGGAGTGATAAAGCACACGGCCGGTCTGATCTTCGATCACGGCATAGCCAAAATTCGGCGGCAAAACCGGCGCGAGAAAAGACTGAAATCGTTTGAGAATTACCAAGGTGATTGGTGCCTTGTTACTCTGAAGACCACTCGAGCTGAACTCCTCGTAGCACGAGTTCTTGGCGGCCTTTGAAACGGCGAGAGAATCGCAGTCGTCTCTTTTCATACGCATTGAAATGGCTGTTAAGGGCCAACCGTGGTCCAAAGTAATGATTCGCTCTAGGAAGAATGGCCGTCGTGTTCCGAAGACTTCGCCGGACCATAATCTCAAGTTTCGCGACCGTTGATAATACGGTCTTCCGGGAACAGAGATAAATTGCGTGCCAACGCTGCGACGAGACAAAGACGAAAGAAATTGATCCCCATCGCCGTCCAGAGCGAATACAAGCTCATGCGTGGCGAATGTCGATTCCTCTTGCGGAAATACGCATGAAAAGAGCGTCCATAAGTACTCATCGGAAATTGGATCGCTTTCCTTCTTTTCTTGTAATGTGTTTATCGCGTAGAAATCGTGTATCGTTTCACAAATAGATCTATAAACACCGGCACTATAATTCAACGAAGATATTTTCTCTAGATCTATTTCATCTACTTCTGTTAGGGCGTCCGATAGTTCACTATGAAATGATTGTTTGATTTTTTGGGATACGGCTCTTGCGTCGTTGTCAAACTGGCCCTCTAGCCAGCCGTACCGTACTGGCTGCGCCAATGCCATGATGACGAGAACGGTACCGAAAATCAGGCAATAGACGAGCGCGTGACCATCCCAAACCGTGAGCCGTGCGCCGGGTGGCACCAGGCGCAAGCGAATATACGGCCACGACAGGACGCCGGCTACGAAGATGATGACAATGTAGGCGACCGTATTAAGCGGAAGGATCGCGGCTTCCTCGGTAAATCGGGACTCTTCTACAAGACCAACGATAGAGATCACTTGATCGTCTTTTAGTGAATCATCGACCGATGGCAGTGAAGGGTGTACCGGATGGACGAATGATAAGTGATTGATGTCGCCAATCTTAATTTCCGACTTCTCCGAGTGATAATACGCGTTGTGACCGGCGGAAGTCAGACCGAACGATGAAAAGAACTTGTTGTCTATTGAATTTCGGGACGATCTACTACTTACACTCCGAATGTTTTGATCGTAACGCTTGCTTATTATTGGGCTGATATCGTGGAATTTAGTGGCTATATTTCCTGAAGAATAAATTATTCTACCATCAGGCAACGCTAGTACAAGTTCGTCAAATACTCGATCTGTCTGGGTTGTATTAACTAAAGCAGCCATGGGCAAACGGGCTTTCAAGGGTGGGAGTAAAGTCCCCGGGAGACGACGCAACACAACGTCGCCAAGCCCTACCTTTTTCGCCCACCTTACCGCGCCCAACGGTCGATAATTATCAATGTCCTTTGGAACGGATTCGAATCCCTCCAATTTTGAATTCTCGGATGACGACCAAACAGAATCTATGGCGGTTTCCAGCTCCTTCGGATATGATTTTTTCAATACATTCCAAATATAATTGGGGTCAAATTCTGTTTTAGTTTTGAGATCCCAATCAGAGTCCAGAGTTTCACTTGTCATTTTTATCTGACTTAAAAAATTTTCAAGATGATACGGGTTGCGAAACTTTCGGTGAAAATCCACAAGCGCCGGAAACCAGCGACGGTGGCTTCCCTACAATCGACGGCCTCAAGGACGGTATTTTCAGCACGATCCGAAAACCAAAATGTCACGTCACCCTTTCCGGTACCTATACGGACATCTTCATCGGCGTCTGATTTGTGCGGCCCACGATCTCCGCTGACTTCCTCACTCCCCTTTTCCTGCTCTACGGCATCGTTTGAACCCGTCTTGATTCCCCTCGGGCAGACGCCGCGCAAGACCCTATCGGCGGGTTTAAGTGACAAGTCTCGATAATATGTTCCGCTCTTGTAGTTTAGTAGTTTTTGACGGACCTCATCCGATTCTCGCCATTTTTTTGCTAGTCCAGCATCAATTTCTTTCAAATATGAATTCGGCAACAATTCCTGAATATTATCGATTCCAAGCATCTTACCGATAAAATTCGGATGCCCGACCATATAGTGCCAAAGTGACAATTCTTTTTTTGGAAATTTTTTTTCGAAATATTTATTTAAACATTCTTTCATATCGTGCATTAAAATAAAATCTAGACAAACATCTTTTTTCAGTATTTCCGTGAAGTCTCCCTCTTTTCCGAAAAATTCTTCCATACCAGTAATGCGGAAATACTGAAACAAGGCACGGAAGTGGGTAAGACGTTTGTTGAGATGCTGCCCAACTTCCTCAAGCACGCGGAAATTACGGCTGGCAATATCTTCTCGTTTACCTTCCAAATAGAAAATGTAGAATACAGAAAACGGGATAGTGATCAGAGCAATATTCAGCGAAATAATGCCCAAAAGATTTATGCGCTGCCGAGTTTTGCGACCATTGGCCCCGGCGTTGCCGGACTGTTTACCTGCCGCGCCTACCATTTTCCCCTCCCCTGCTTAACGAGCGTGCTGCCCACAGGCGCTTGAATCGCCTAACTTTGCTAGGCCACGCCTCGCGTGACCCGACGATAGCTCACTAGTTTTCCAACTTTCGCGTCAGACGTATGTGATTATTCCCACGTTCCGCAGAACTTGCGTCCACATGGTCAGCTTCGGCTCCATCGGTGATCGGAATGTCGAAATTGCGCCCATCGGTTGCAGGCAGGAGCGTGCCACATGGACCGATGTATTGGGAATTGGTCTCGTTTTCTGGCGAAGGAAAAATCTGTCCACTTACGACGGACGCGGCGGCCGATGATTTGCAGCCCCGAGGTGGCGATGTCGCGGACCGTGTGATATACGATGGCCATCGAGGCGAGATGCCCCGAAATACGCGCTAGTGTTGACGGCTTATCAACAGCCTTTGCTCCGCTTCAATCACACCGCCCAATCATTCAACGGAGTTTCCGCAGAAGAGCCATGGACCGGACTTTGGCGTCCACGCCGGTGGCAGACTCTAAGACAAAGCCCCCGCTGCTGTTTCTTACTCAACGAATCCCCTATCCGCTAATCAAGGGGGAAAAAATCCGCCATTTTCATACTATCCGATACCTGAAGGAGCGCTTTGATCTCTATATCGGTGGATTGGTGGACGACGCCGAAGACTGGCAATACCTTCCCAAGATCAACGAACTGGCCCGCGACACGCATTTCGCAAAACTCGATCCGCGCTTGGCCAAGCTATCGTGCATGCGCGGTCTATTCTCAGGTCAACCCCTGAGCTTCACTTATTTCGACAATCGAGAACTACACCGGTGGATCGATCGCGTTCTCCGACAGGTACGGCCGGCGGTGTGCTTTATTTCGTCGTCGAACATGGCGCCCTACGCTATCGACCATGAGGAACGCCCACCTTACGTGATCATGGATTTCATCGACGTCGATTCCGAGAAGTGGGCAGCCTACGCGACGGAAGCGCATTGGCCGATGAGTTGGGTTTACCGGCGCGAGCACCAACGGGTTTCCGAAGCCGAACGGCACATCGCTGGCATCGCCGACGTCGCGACCTTCGTTTCCGATGCGGAAGCCGACATGTTTCGCAAATTGTTTCCGCCAGCTGCGGGAAAGACCTTTGGCGTCGCCAACGGTGTCGACTCGGAATATTTTTCGCCCGACGCCACGCGACCGCCACCGTACGAGACTGGCCCGGCGACATTCGTGTTTACCGGATCGATGGATTATCCGCCGAACGTCCAGGCCGTATGCTTTTTTGCCGAGAAAGTCTTACCCGAAGTTCGAAGTTCCGTTGACGGCGCTCGCTTTTTCATCGTTGGTGCCCGTCCCGCACCGGCGGTGGCGGCGCTCTCCGAGCTCGACGGTGTCACGGTGACCGGACGGGTACTGGACGTACGGCCATACCTTGATCATGCAACGGCTACCGCGGCGCCGATGTTTATCGCCCGTGGCATCCAGAACAAGGTTTTGGAGGCGATGGCCATGGCCAAGCCAGTCATCGCCACTTGGCAGGCGCTCGAAGGTATCGAACTCGATACCGCGCGCGAGGTCGTGGTGGCCAATTCGGCGGATGAATTTATCTCGGCGTCCATCGCTGCTGCCCGCGGCGAGACTGACCCCGGAATCGGCGACCGGGCCCGCCAACGGGTGGTTGAAAACTACAGTTGGGCGGCGCGGCTTTCCGGCTTCGATCGATTTCTTGATCGGATCGGTGAAGCGGCAAGCAATGGGAAAACGCCCTATATGGGCACGCATCATTCACCTGATTGATGAACTTTGTTCGATGGGCAAAGATCTGCGAACCAAGTGCGCTCTGTTCCTCGACCGCGACGGTGTCATCAACATGGACACCGGCTATCCCCACCGCATTGAAGACATCGTATTCATCGATGGAATTTTCGAATTTTGTCGGCGCGCTGCGGCGCTTGATCTGGCGCTTATTATCGCCACCAACCAAGCGGGAATCGCCCGCGGCTACTATGCGGAGACTGACTTTTTATCGCTGATGGAATGGATGAAAGGCCGCTTCGCCGAGGAAGGCATCGAATTCCTAGACGTCTATCACTGCCCATATCATCCGCAGGGGATCGGGCAATACTGTCGCGTATCGGACGAGCGCAAGCCAGCGCCGGGTATGCTGCTGCGGGCGATGCGCGACCACGCATTGGATCTTGCGCGTAGCTTTCTCATCGGCGACCGCGATAGCGACATTGCCGCAGGCAAATCGGTCGGTTTGGCCGGAAACATTTTATTCGCTCCCGGCTATCGAAATTCCGAATCACAAAGGGTCGATTCGGATGCCGATGCGGTCGTGGCTACCCTAAGCGAAGCCGCGGTCTGGCTCGAGAATCGGGTGCGACCCACTTCCAGAAAGTTGGACCGTTTTGAGTAAGAGAATTCTCGGTTATGGACTTGTCCCCAACGTTGGGGGCAAATCCAAATCACCACGATTTTAAAACGAATTGGTGGCACCAAGCTCGGGGTGTTCAAGTAGCCGTTAAGCAGTTGTTAGCAATTGTGCGGGAAAATCGCCCAATCTGGGAATCGACGGTACCTGACGGTTTACTGTCGCAATTCCTCGAACACCAACCCCGCTTCAGCGGGGTTTTTCTTTATCGCCTCGATATTAGCCCGACTTCCGCAACTCG
>JAAXGF010000157.1 GCA_012267605.1 Alphaproteobacteria bacterium
GCCGCGAGGTAATGACCACAACGGACGTCGGTAATTCTCGCTCAGTGACGTATTCGAGAATCTGCAGTCCGTCCATATCTGGTAGTCCGAGATCTAGCAGTATCGCTCTCGGGCAATGCTCGTCGATGATGGAAAGCGCAGTCTTGCCAGTGTCCGCGTGGAGAACGTCAAGGGGTTCATCTCGCAGGAACTCCTTATAAATACCAGCGGTCGACAACGAATCTTCGACAACGAGGACGGTCGTTTTTGGCAAAGAAGTGTTGGATCCGGCGAGCATGACCTGGACAATCCAGTGGAAACAGCCATTGCAAACCGCAACACCCACCGGTGTCAAGCGGGCTGATCGCGGCAGGAGTCTAACATAACAGTCCCCACACCTTTTCAAAGCATGGGGGCAGCCTCAATAGCTCGGGTCATCTTTGCTATCGCACTGATTCTTGTAACCAGCTTTCCGCTAAACTACAAATCAAAGTGGCACGAGCATGAAGAGGGTATGAACTCATGGCGCCCGCGACGGCGCACCCAGCCAAATGAGGTACTAGAATGCTATCTGAGAAAAATGCCGTACAAGGCGAAGACGATTTTTCTTCACTTGCGGAAAAATTTGACCACTCGGACATGGCCAGCGTCATTGAGGGAGTTCCAGGCCAAATCGAGTTCGCTATCTCCGACCAAAGTCTGCCAAAATTGCCATGCCTTCGGTATGAGAATGTAGTGGTTATTGGTGTGGGGGGGTCGGCTCTACCGGTCGACGTTCTTTCGGAGGCTTTCGCCGATAAAATCTCGTGGCCACTCCAAATTCATCGACACTATGGATTTCCACCGCAGGTAACTGATCGCACGTTGCTAGTTTTGAGTTCCTTTTCTGGAACGACGGAGGAAACACTATCGGCTCTAGATTTTATTAAGGCGGGCGCTACGAACGCCGTTATTCTAACTGCGAACGAAAATCCAGAATCGATTCTGTTGAAAACTGCTCGAGAGAGAGGAATTCCGGTCATAAGCATACCAAAATCACGCGAGGTTGAAATGTTTCAGCCACGGTGCGCGACGGGGTATATGGTGACCTATTTGGCACGGTTACTAATGGAACTTAGTATTCTCGATGATGTAGAGGCGGAATTTAGAGAACTACCCCAGTTATTACGAAGCAAGTGTTCTGAATTACAAACCAACGCAAAGAACCTGGCTCTTCAAATTCATGATCAAATCCCAATTTTCTACACAGATCAGAATTTTGAGCGCTCAGTGGCGCGTGTGGCCAAAATTAAATTCAATGAAAACACCAAACGGCCAGCATTTTTTAATGTCCTACCGGAGGCCAATCATAACGAGATGATTGGATTTTCAAATACAAATGGAAAATTTGCTATTATTTACTTAAAACACTTGGATAGTCTTTGTGTTATTCATAGTAGGTTCAATGTGATGAAAAAAATATATGAGAAAACATTATCTGGACAGATGAAATTCTACGTTCAAACTATTCCTGAAGCAAGCGCGCTTGGCAAAATATTTCTTTCGCATATGTTTGCTGACTGGTTGACTTACTTTGTAGCTCTTAAGGACGGGGTTGACCCAACGCCGGTGAAGCTGGTCGAAGAATTCAAATTGCAGCTCACTTCAGAGCGTAAAGACTCGACCATAAGATAACTCTCGGCTTCCATAATGTTGTGATTGGATTAAGCAACCCGATCAGATTCGGGGCCGCTTAATCTGGAAACATATCGCGACTAAACTAGGTGATGGACCTGACCCCACCCACGCACTCGTGGATGTTGGTCATGCAATACGTTGTGAACTTGCGCGCGCTTGGCCTAAATGTTTGCTGCTGCGTTGCATCGGGACACGAAAGCTGAAACTTGGCCGCTCCATGGGATAGGCAAAGCCACCAATGCGAAGACTGACCAACAATTCCATCATCCAATCGGGATTGCCTCGTTACCCTGTCCCGATGGCTACAGCCCCAAAGCGGCGTGAATCAGATTGGAATGACCGACCACGCAGTGAAGCAGCGGAGGGAACCACCGACCGCGATTACGTGGTAGTATTCAAGGGGGCTAAATCATGCGAGTAGTCGTTACCGGTGCCACGGGCTTCCTGGGCGCCGTGGTAAGCGAGTTGCTGCGCGAACGGGGACACGAGGTCGTGTGCGTCGGGCTTTCTCGCGCCGGGCGCGGCACCCGAAAGCTGGATATCACAAACGCGAGTGCTTGCGCCGCCATGATGGAGGAGACGCGACCTCGCGCAACTGTGCACCTCGCTGCTATTGCCAACCCGGACCTATGCGAGCGGGACAGGCAGCGAGCGCGCCGTATCAACATCGATGGCACATCCAACCTGGTACACACTGCACCAAAGGGCATCCATTTTGTGCTGGCTTCGACCGACTACGTCTTCGATGGGGAAGGGCCGCCCTACGACGAGGAGTCCCCCAAGTCCCCGATCAATGTTTACGGGCGCACCAAAAGCGAGGCGGAAGAGGTCGTCGAAGCGGAGACGGACGACCACCTGATCTTGCGCTTGCCGGTCCTTTACTCGGCTGCCCCGGCGAGGCCTGGCCGGTTCGTGGAAGCAGCAATTCGCGCAGTTAATAGCCAGAAAATAATCGAGCTCGATGATTGGCAGATGCAGTGTCCGACTCTCGCCCAGGATGTCGCACGTGCGCTGGAACTCCTAGTGACCTCGGAGCAACGTGGATGCTTTCACATCTCTGCGCGTGAGGCCACGACCAAGTTCCAGTTTGCAATGAAAACAGCGGAATGGCTCGGTCTTTCGGCCGCTCACCTGGTTCCAGGTAAGCCGAAGTCGACTGCGAGTACGTTAGTGGCAAGGCCGCGGGATTGCAGGATGGAAACAGGAAAGTTCGCCGCCGTCGGTGGCTTTGAGTTTCGCTCCTATCTTGCAGTGATTCCCCAGTTGCTCCAAGACATGGGTCTGAGGGCTCAAACGTGAGCGATGCTTCGACAAGGGCCAGGTTAACGCCCCGAGGCAAATCTCTCCAGCAGATTGACAAGCCTCGCCACTGGTACCTCCGTAAAGTCGGTGATGGCATCATCGGTCCAGGGACGCATTTCGGCAAGCGAGTAGGTGGTGGCGACGCCGATGACCGCACAGCCTGCCGCTCGCGCGGCCTCGAAGCCAGCGCTGGAGTCCTCGAACACTACGCAGCGATTCGGTCGAAGCCCGATAGCGGTCGCGGCTTTCAGGTAGATATCTGGCTCCGGTTTCCCCCTGCCTTCCGCGATTGATGTGTCGTCGAGAATCACGTCGATGTAAGGTCTCACGCCGCTTTCCTCGATCAACATTTGGGTGTTTTCCGGCGGTGCCGAAGTGGCGACGGCAAGCGGCACCTTCAACGCTGCGAATGTTTCCAGAAGCTTACGCAACCCCGCGGTCGGACGAACCGATGAATCCGCAGAACTCGTGGCGGTCGAATTGTTCGCGGTAGGTTTCGACGATCTCTTCTAGACGCTGCCGTTCTAAAGCGTTGCGCAAGGTGACGACGATGCGGTCGGCGGAGGGTGGTTTGATGATGAAATCGATGGCGCCGGCGCGCATGGCGTCAACCGCGGTGCGAACCGATTGCCGCGAGGTAATGACCACAACGGACGTCGGTAATTCTCGCTCAGTGACGTATTCGAGAATCTGCATTCCGTCCATATCTGGTAGTCCGAGATCTAGCAGTATCGCTCTCGGGCAATGCTCGTCGATGATGGAAAGCGCAGTCTTGCCAGTGTCCGCGTGGAGAACGTCAAGGGGTTCATCTCGCAGGAACTCCTTGTAAATACCAGCGGTCGACAACGAATCTTCGACAACGAGGACGGTCGTTTTTGGCAAAGAAGTGTTGGATCCGGCGAGCATGACCTGGACAGTCCAGTGGAAACAGCCATTGCAAACCGCAACACCCACCGGTGTCAAGCGGGCTGGTCGTAAGCATGCTTTGGCCGTTGACAAAGCGCTCAGGATAGACCATATGGCTCATTGCGGACTAAATTAGTCCTGTTTGAGCCGTCGGGAGCCGGTCCATGATTCGTTTGAGCCGTTTGGCCGATTATGCAGTAGTGGTGATGTGCCAAATCGCGGTCGAACCGGAGCGTCTGCACACGGCGCCGGAATTATCCTGCGAGGTCAGGCTTCCGGCGACAACCGTGAGCAAAGTTCTCAAACTGTTGCACCGGTCGGGTCTCGTGACGTCTAACCGGGGCGCCCAGGGTGGCTATGCCATTTCCCGCCCAGCGACGGCGATTTCGGTGGCCGATATCATCAGTGCTGTCGATGGCCCGATCGCCTTGACCGATTGTATCGAGGAAGCGCCAGGCGCCTGCGATCTCGAAGCTATCTGCCCGGCGCGGCGCAATTGGCAAGCGATCAATGACGCGGTTCGAGGTGCGCTCGCCGGGGTATCACTGGCCGATTTGACCGCGCCGGTGTTCCTTATGCCGGCCGCGGCGAATCCGCCCGAGCTTGGGAAAACCGCGCTCGCGAACGCTGGCGCCAACCGTGATCCGCGTTAAAGCCACTTTTTTGGATAGGGATTGACGATGTCAAATACGGTGGAAACCGACGAAGCCGTTCGCTCGGTCACGGAGGGCGAGTACAAATACGGTTTTGTCACCGATATCGAATCCGATTATGCACCACGTGGACTGAACGAAGACGTGGTTCGCTTTATTTCCGATCGGAAGGGTGAACCAGAGTGGCTCTTGGATTGGCGCCTTAAGGCATTTCGCCATTGGACGACGATGCGCGAACCTAATTGGGCCAGCGTGCGCTACCCGCCGATCGATTATCAGGACGCCTATTATTACGCCGCTCCGAAAACCACTGAAGGACCGAAAAGCCTGGAGGAGGTCGATCCCGAGCTGTTGCGCACATACGAAAAGCTCGGAATTCCCCTCAAAGAGCAGGAGGTGCTCGCAGGAGTTGCCGTCGACGCGGTGTTTGACAGCGTTTCGGTTGCCACGACATTCAAGGAAAAGCTCGCCGAACTCGGGGTGATCTTTTGCCCGATTTCCGAGGCGGTCGCGGAGCACCCTGATTTAGTACGTCGCTATCTCGGCAGCGTGGTTCCCTACGCCGATAATTTTTTCGCCACCCTGAATTCCGCCGTGTTCAGCGACGGCTCCTTCGTTTACGTCCCGCAGGGGGTGCGTTGTCCCATGGAGTTGTCGACCTATTTCCGCATTAACGCCAAGGACACCGGGCAGTTCGAACGCACGCTGATCATTGCCGACGCGGGCAGTTATGTCAGCTACCTCGAGGGATGCACAGCGCCGATGCGCGATGAGAACCAGCTTCATGCAGCGGTGGTGGAACTGGTTGCTCTCGACGGCGCCGAGATCAAGTACTCCACGGTGCAGAACTGGTATCCGGGTGACAAGGACGGAAAGGGTGGAATTTACAACTTCGTCACTAAGCGCGGTGCGTGCCGGGGACACAACTCAAAGATTTCCTGGACTCAAGTGGAAACCGGTTCGGCGATCACCTGGAAATATCCGAGCTGCATCCTGCACGGCGACAATTCGGTGGGCGAATTCTACTCCGTGGCCATCGCTAACAACCACCAGCAGGCCGATACCGGCACCAAGATGATCCACATCGGCAAGAACACGCGCAGCACCATCATTTCCAAGGGCGTATCGGCTGGCCACGGGCAAAACACGTATCGGGGCCTGGTGCGGGCCGTTCCCACCGCCGCCGGCGCGCGCAACTATACCCAATGTGATTCCTTGTTGCTTGGTGATACCTGCGGTGCGCACACCGTGCCGTATATCGAGTCGAAGAACCGGTTTGCCACCGTGGAACACGAAGCGACGGCTTCGAAGATCAGCGACGATCAATTGTTCTACTGTCAGCAACGCGGGCTCTCGACCGAGGACGCGGTGTCGATGATCGTCAATGGCTTTTGCAAACAAGTTTTGCAGCAGCTCCCAATGGAATTTGCTGTCGAAGCCCAGAAGCTTGTCGGCATTAGTCTCGAAGGCAGCGTGGGCTGAGGAATTTAGCGATGCTAGAAATTCGCGATCTGCATGTGACGGTGAACGAGAAGCCGATTCTCAACGGTATCGATCTGAAAGTGAGGGCCGGCGAGGTGCATGCCATCATGGGCCCAAACGGCTCGGGCAAGAGTACGCTTGCCCATGTACTTGCGGGCCGGGACGGCTACGCGGTTGGCAAAGGTTCGGTGGAATTTGACGGCCGCGATCTGCTGGCGCTTTCGCCCGAGGAACGCGCCTGGGAGGGCATTTTCTTGGCCTTCCAATATCCCGTCGAATTGCCTGGCGTGGGGGGAATGAATTTTCTCAAGTCGGCTTTGAACGCGGTCCGTG
The DNA here is from genome assembly GCA_012267605.1 of Alphaproteobacteria bacterium. GTDB lineage: Bacteria > Pseudomonadota > Alphaproteobacteria > JAAXGF01 > JAAXGF01 > JAAXGF01. The sequence continues at coordinate 6,333 of JAAXGF010000157.1, forward strand.
CCCACCGCGGACAACCAGAGTTCGACGCGGTCGAATTCTTGCGCCTGGTGCGGACCAAACTGAAACAACTGAAAATGGACGATGCCCTGCTCAAGCGGGCGGTGAACGTCGGTTTCTCTGGCGGTGAGAAAAAGCGCAACGAGGTGTTGCAAATGGCCGTTCTGGAGCCACGCCTGGCGCTGTTGGACGAGACCGATTCTGGTCTCGACATCGACGCCCTTCGCGTTGTCGCGGATGGTATCAATAGCCTGCGGTCGCCGGACCGCGCTGTGGTCATGATTACCCATTATCAAAGGCTGCTCGATCTAGTTGTTCCCGACCAAGTCCACGTACTCGCCGCCGGCCGAATTGCCCAATCCGGAGGCAAGGAGCTGGCGTTAGCGCTAGAGGAAAGCGGCTATGGCGGCATCGACACCACGGTTGGCGCAGCCGGTGCACCGACCCCTAGTGCAGCAATATGACGGCGCGACCCGAAGCTCTGTATCTGGACGACTACGCCAATCGCAAGGCAGCTTTACCGGGTGGAAAATTTTCCTGGGTCGCAAACTTGCGTGAGGAGGGCATCGCCCGATTCGATGCACTAGGGTTCGCCACGCCAAAGCACGAGGAATGGAAGTATACCAACCTGAAGCCACTGGTTCGCACCGACTTCGGCGCCGCTTCGTCTACGGTATCCGACATCACGCAAGATTGCGTTGCACCCCATCTCTTGGCGGATGCTCACTGTCTGGTCTTTGTGGACGGGCATTTACGGCCCAATCTCTCTCGTCTCGTTCAAATACCGGCTGACGTTCGCGCGAGTGACCTGGCCAAACTTCTCGAAACCGAGCCCGATCTGCTTGAACCCCATCTCGGCCGTGTCGCGCAACTCGATGGCCAGGCCCCCCTTGCGCTCAACACGGCGCTGATGAACGGCGGCGCGGTGGTCGCCGTGCATGGCCAAGTCGCCGAACCGATCCAGTTGCTTTTTTTCACCACCGCACAAGATCGACCGGTGGCCACACATCTCCGTAATCTCCTGATCGCCGCGCCGGGCAGTTCAGCTACGGTATTGGAAACACACGTTTCCGCGGGCGGAGGAATCTATTGGACCAATGCGGCTACGGAGGTGAGTTGCGCGGCGAATTCTTCTCTCAGCCACTTCAAGCTGCAGGCCGAAAGCGTTGATGCCTTCCATCTCGCGCTCACCTCCATCCATTTGTCGGCCGGCGCGCGCTACCAGAATTTCGCGATGTCCCACGGCGCAAGGCTGTCGCGCAACGAGATTCGCGTCGCGCTGACCGGCGAAGACGGGGAATGCCAGCTGAACGGCGTATTTCTTGGACGTGGCCGGCAACATCTCGATACCACGACCATGATCGACCACCAGCATGCCGGTAGCCGCAGCGACCAATTCTACAAGGGGGTCCTCGACGACGGCGCGCACGGGGTGTTTCAGGGCAAGATCATCGTTCGGCCCGGCGCTCAACGCACCAACGCCCACCAATTGAACAAGAACCTGTTGCTGACGCCAACGGCGCAAATGGACAGCAAGCCCGAACTGGAAATTCACGCCGACGACGTGAAGTGCGGTCACGGCGCAGCGGTGGGCGATCTCGACGCCGAGGGGCTATTCTACTTGCGCGCTCGGGGATTGGACGAAACCTCGGCACGTCAGATGATGATCGCGGCGTTCATCGATGAATTGATCGCCAATGTCACGCCCGACTCTGCGCGCAATCATTTCAGTGGGTCCGCGGCAGAATTTTTGGATGGGGATTCATCGGTGGCCGGACAATGAACATCATGACCGATCGATTGGCGCCGTCCCGCGTTCCCCCGCTCGATATCAGTCGTGTGCGCGAGGATTTCCCCATACTGGCCCGAGAGGTGTATGGCAAACCCCTGGTCTTTCTCGATTCGGCGGCCAGTGCTCAAAAGCCGCGCGCGGTGATCGACGCCGTGCGTCACTGCTACGAGGAGGAATACGCAAATATCCACCGGGGTGTCTATTTCCTCAGCCAAAAAGCGACGGAAGCCTACGAGGGCGCGCGGGAGGTGGTCCTTGAATTCATCAACGCGGCGGAATCACGCGAGATCGTCTTCGTACGCAATGCCACGGAAGCAATCAATCTCGTCGCCACCGCCTACGCCCGGCCGCTGATGAGCGCGGGCGATGAAATTCTTTTAACCGCCATGGAGCACCACTCCAACATCGTTCCTTGGCAGTTGCTGCGGGACGACATCGGCGTGGTCTTGCGCGTCGTGCCGATTAATGATGCCGGCGAGTTGGACGTCGATGGATTTCGCGATCTTTTGGGTCCGCGCACCAAATTGGTAGCGCTAGCGCATGTATCGAACGCCCTCGGTACGGTGAATCCGGTAAAGACGCTAGCCGCTATGGCGCGCGACAAGGGTGTGCCCGTTTTGCTCGACGGCGCTCAGGCTGCGCCACACCTCGAGGTCGACGTGCGCGATATCGAATGTGATTTTTACGCCTTCACCGGGCACAAGCTTTATGGGCCATCTGGCATTGGGGTGCTTTATGGACGAGCCGAGCATCTTGAGGCCATGCGCCCTTACCAGGGTGGCGGTGAGATGATCACGTCGGTGACGTTTGAGGAAACCAAGTACAACGCCATCCCCTTCAAATTCGAGGCGGGGACTCCAAATATTGCCGGTGCTATCGGACTCGGCGCCGCGATCGACTACCTTGAAGGCCTCGGGGTCGGCGCGGTCGCCGCTCATGAAAGGGATCTCGCGGTTCGGGCGGTGCGTCGACTGAGCGAAATTCCGGGGCTTCGATTTGTCGGCACGGCTCGTGACAAAGCAGGCATCGTATCGTTTACCCTGGATGGTGTTCATCCACACGACATCGGCACTATCCTCGACCGGCAGGGCATTGCCGTTCGCGCCGGTCACCATTGTGCCCAGCCGGTGATGGCGCGTTTCGGCGTCAGCGCCACGGTGCGCGCGTCGTTCGCCGCCTATAACACCATCGAGGAGGTTGATGCATTGGCGCGCGGGCTCGAATCGGTTCGGGAGATCTTTGGCTGATGTCCGACCTGCGCGACCTGTACCAAGAACTGATTCTCGACCACTGCCGGAAGCCGCGGAATTTCGGCCGCCTTGATCATCCTGATCGCAGCGCCACCGGCCACAATCCGCTTTGCGGCGACAAGTTGACGATAACGCTCGCTGTCGCAGACGGCGTCGTCACCGAAGCGCGATTTGAGGGCGAGGGCTGTGCCATTTCCACCGCTTCCGCGTCGTTGATGAGCGAATTGGTCGTCGGCAAGACCATCGATGAAATTCGCGCGCTATTTAGCCGATTTCACGGGCTCGTCACCGGGCAAGGAGACGAGGACGCCGCCGATCTCGACAAGCTCGCGGTGTTCGCAGGCGTTCGCGAATATCCGGTGCGCGTGAAATGCGCCACCTTGGCCTGGCACAGCCTTAAGGCGGCGCTCGACGACGATTCGGGTATCGTCACGACGGAATAAGCAGGCAAGGATTCGACGACAAATGGAACAGGAAAAAAGCGACGCCTTCGACTTCGACTCGCCATCTACCGACCCAGACGATACCGCCGATTCGACTTCCGCGGACGATGATCTGGAGTCACGAATTATCGCCGTCTTGCAAACAGTCTATGATCCGGAAATCCCTGTGGATATTTATGAGTTAGGGCTGATTTACGGTATCGACGTCGGTACCGATGGAAAGGTCACCATTAGCATGACCCTGACCTCTCCCGCATGCCCTGTTGCGGGTTCGATGCCAGCGGAAATCGAGGAAAAGGTTGCGGCCATGGAAGGGGTCGAAACAGCCATTGTGAATCTGGTTTGGGATCCTCCCTGGACTCCGGACATGATGTCCGAAGCGGCCCGCCTGGAGTTAGGATTCTATTAGAAACACCCGGTAGTTCCCTCCGTTTCTGGAGAGGGTGTCGTGTTATCCGTCTACTGCAAAAGTGATATTTCGCCGGGTGGAAAGTCGTCGCCCGTCAGACTTGATTTCTCGTAAGCTGAATCCTGATCTTGGAACATGATCTCGATGAGATTGTCGGCGACGAGCGGTTGCGTGCGTGTCGGTTGGCCAAGGTAATGCGCGATGAGGGAATCGAGATCCAACGCAGGACGCTGTGCCTCATAGTCGGTGATCTTGGCCTCGCTCGCATAATTTTCCAGGAGCTGTTCGTTGTCCGGATCGTTTTGGCGAATGCCACGCGGAAGGTCGAAATTTTCGCGCTCGGTGTGGACATAGGCGAGACGCACAAATTTATTGGTCGTATGGTCGACGATGTAATAGGCGGTGGTGATTTCGCGTGTCACCTCGAAGGTGTGTAGCTTGTACGCATATTTGCTGTAAACCGGTTCATAGAGCGTTTCGACAATGCTTGCCCGTTCCGCCTCGGCGTCGGCGAGGTCCGTAAGTGCGTCGTCGAGCGCGTTCTCCGTTTCGGTGAGCTCCTGCTGGGCACGTCTGAGGCTCTTCGCAACAGTTTGACTTTCGATCTCGGCCAGTTCCAATTCCTTGCGAATGAGTTCCTTGGATTCCGTTCCGCCGGTGGCGTTGTACCTGGATCGCACGCGCCTGAGTTCCGCATCGGCACGATCGACGGCAATCTGTGTACGGTCAAGCTGTCGTTCGGCGGAGCCAAGACTACGTTCCAATGAACATACAGCGCGATCCTTGGCGCTTACCGTGGTTTGCACCTTGCGATATTCGGGGTTAGCCCGACTTCCGCAACTC
>JAAXGF010000119.1 GCA_012267605.1 Alphaproteobacteria bacterium
AGTTGCGGAAGTCGGGCTAAGGGCGGCTTGGCAGTGATCGTAGTCTGTTTGGCCGCCACAAGCCAATTCGCAGTGAGAAAGACAAGATCGCAAAACTAATGGGCCGAACCTAATCGATAACGATTCGTGGCGGAGCGTGTGACTCGTCGTCCGTCAACTCGTCGATCTTCGCGGCAATTCGATCAGAGATGCGCAAATAGGCCGCAGCATGTTCGCCCCGAGGCACGCTGACGACGATGGGTTTGCCCTCGTCCGAGGTCTCGCGGATGCCGATGTGTAAAGGTATCTCGCCAAGGAACTTGGTGCCCAATCGATGGGCTGTGGCGCGCGCGCCGCCGTGCCCGAAAATCTCCGCCCGGTGCCCACAGTTCGGGCAATTGTAGTAGCTCATGTTTTCGACAATGCCGAATACCGGCACGTCAACCTGACGAAACATATTAAGACCCTTACGGGCATCCGATAAAGCGATATCCTGGGGCGTCGAGACAATCACTGCGCCGGTCAGCGGCACCTTCTGCGCCATTGTGAGCTGTGCGTCACCCGTACCGGGTGGCATATCAACCACCAGGACATCCAGTTCGCCCCAATCAACATCACGTAGCATTTGTTCGAGGGCACTCTGAACCATCGGCCCGCGCCAGATCATTGGTGTATCCTCAGCGACGAGAAAGCCCATGGACATGCAGCGTACGCCGTGATTCTCCATCGGTTTGAGCCGACGGTCCCCGGTGGCGTCCGGTCGACCTTTGATTCCCAGTAAGCGAGGTATGGACGGACCGTAGATATCGGCGTCTAGCACGCCTACTTGGCGGCCGGCCGCGGCCATGCTTAAGGCGATATTCACAGCTGTGGTCGATTTCCCGACGCCGCCCTTTCCCGAGGCCACCGCGACGATTGACCGGATACCAGAAACGTTTTCCTTGCCCGTCGAAGGACGAGTCGGAGGCGCCTGTTGTGGCTTTTCGCGGTGAGCGGTCAAGACAACGGTGACCGAGAGCACGCCTGGCAAACTCTCGATTGCCTCTTCGCACGCCTTGCGCAGCGGCTCTTTGGCTTCGCCTGCTTCGGCATCGACCTCGATTGCGAAACCAACGTTGCCGTTCTTTACGACGACGCTCGAAATCATACCCAAGCCGACCACGTCCTGGCCCTTCTCCTCGTCCACGACGTGTTTGAGTGCTTCCAAGACGTCTTGTTCGGTAACTTCGCTCATCGATCCGTGACCACAACCAGTTACGTGACGACTGCGTGCCTCACACTAGCAAACTGCCGCCTGGCGAAAATACTAAAGTTGAGCCCAATTCGCGAGACAGCCCCGGCATTCCGTATCGGGGCAGCCGGTAGCATACTTTGGTGTCGTTTTACAGTCACAAAGGCTCACTACACGTTGCGTGATGAGGATAGGTGACATATAAGGCGGGATTATCCGCGTACACGATGCGTTTTAGCGCTGCGACGGAGGTATCGTCCGATGCCCTGGAGTAATCAAGGTGGAGGCAATGGCGGTGGCTGGCAGGGTGGCGGCGGCCAGGGTCCTTGGGGACGCGGCCCGAGCGGACCACAGGCGCCCGACCTCGAAGATCTGCTGCGAAAAGGCCAGGAGCGTTTCAAACGCTTCATACCCGGCGGAACTGGCGGATTCCGGGGGTTCGCCTTCATTCTCGCGATCATAGCCGCCATTTGGGCGGCGAGCGGATTTTACCGAGTCCAGCCGGATGAACAAGGCGTGGAGCTGATATTTGGCCGCTGGATTGCCACCACAGAGCCTGGATTGCGCTATAATTTTCCGATTCCCATTGGTGAAGTTTACACGCCCAAAGTAACCCGCATTAACCGAGTGGAACTTGGTTTTCGGTCGGGCGCAGACACTGGCCGAACCACCTCATCCCGGCAAGTCCCGGGCGAAAGCTTGATGCTGACCGGCGATGAAAACATTGTCGACATCAATTTCGTGGTTTTTTGGGTGATCAGCGACGCCGGAAAATTCTTGTTTAACATTCGCGAACCTGAGCGCACGGTCAAAGACGCCGCCGAGGCCGCCATGCGCGAAACGATTGGAAAGACCGAAATCGCCTCGGCACTCGCCGAAGGCCGCAGCGACGTCGAGCGCCAAACCCATGAACTCTTGCAAGGCATGTTAGATTATTACGAAACCGGCATTTCGGTCACCCAAGTACAGTTGCAGAAAGTTGATCCGCCGGGTGCCGTGATTGACGCCTTCCGCGATGTGCAAGCGGCGCGCGCCGATCTCGAACGCCTGCGCAACGAAGCCGAGGCCTACCGAAACGACATCATACCCCGTGCCCGAGGTGAAGCCGAACAAATGACTCAGGAGGCGGAAGCCTATCGGCAGGAAGTGGTGGCGCGGGCTGAGGGCGACGCGGAACGATTCATTTCAGTGTACAACGCGTATAAGGTGGCCAAGGACGTCACCATCAAACGTATCTATCTCGAAACCATGGAAGAAATTCTCCAGGGAATGACTAAGATTGTGATTGACGGCGGCGGAACCGGCACTCAAGGCGTACTGCCGTATTTGCCCTTGCCTGAGTTGCAAAAACGGCAGCAGTCAGACGGTACGCGCTGACATGAAGAAGCCTTTTGCCATTGTTGCTGGTATCCTCGTCGCCGTATTGGCGATTCTCGCGGCGAGTGCGCTGTTTACCGTTCATCAAGCGGAACAGGCGATCGTACTTCAGTTCGGCGAACCACGGCGGGTCATTCAAAAGCCGGGACTGAATTTTAAGATTCCCATTGTCCAAGACGTCCGCTACCTCGACTACCGTTTGTTGGAGTTTGATGCGCCGGCCGAGGAGATGATTCTCTCTGATCAGAAACGCTTGGTGGTAGACGCATTCACCCTCTATCGAATTGCCGACCCGCTGTTGTTTTACCAGTCAGTGGGAACCGAGGCGGTCGCCCGAACGCGCCTGGGTTCTATCGTCAACGCAGCCACCCGGCGTACTTTGGGTTCGGTACCCCTGAGTACGGTGGTGTCGAAGGAACGTGCGTCGATCATGTCGGACATCCGCGATACTGTGAACCAGGAGGCGAAGCCCTTGGGTATCAATGTCGTCGATGTGCGCATGAAGCGGGCGGATTTGCCGGACGAGAACAGCCAAGCCATTTTCCGCCGTATGCAGACAGAACGGGAACGCGAGGCCAAGGAGTTCCGCGCCCAGGGCGCGGAAGTGGGGCAACGGATTCGCAGCCGGGCTGATAAGGAAAAAACCATCCTGCTCGCCGAAGCCCGCAAAAACGCGCAAATTCTTCGGGGTCAAGGCGATGGCGAAGCAGTGCGCATCTTCGCCGAGGCATTTGGCCAAGACGTTGATTTCTTCTCCTTCTACCGTTCGATGCAGGCCTACCGGGAAGCGTTGTCAAGCGACGATACGACCATGGTTCTGTCGCCCGAAAGCGACTTCTTCAAATTCTTCGACCACATCGAGGGTGTGCAGCGGTAAGGACGAAAATCCCCAGTCCCCGCCAAGGATAAATTCCGCTCAAATCACCGGATTCTTGATGTCGGCGTGGACCGCGTCGATAGCTTCCACGACATCGTCGGAGAGTGTCATCTCGGCACCGGCGAGAATGCTGTCGAGGTGCAATATGCTGGTACAGCCGGGTAGCGCGGCAGCCACCTTAGGACGGGAGCGAACCCAAGCCACCGCCATGGCCGCTGGATTTATCGCGGCCGCCTTAGCAATGGCCACGTAGCGGTCGGCCGCTGCGAGCACACGTGGCGCCGTATAGCGATCACGAAATCGCGAAGGGTATTGAGCCATGCGCGACTCCGAGGGCAGGGCTCCCCCGCTGTACTTACCAGTAAGCACGCCCATGGCAATAGCCGAATAGGCAATCATTCCGATGTCCTCGCGGACGCAAACCTCTGCCATCCCATCTTCGAATTCCCGCTTGAGCAAATGGTAGACATTCTGCACCGATACGACCGATGGCAATCCGTTGAATTCGGCCGTGGCCGCAAATTTTGTCAGTCCCCAGGGTGTTTCATTACTGACGCCCGCGTAACGAACCTTACCCTCTTCGACCAGCCGTGCCAGGGCTTCGAGCTGCGTTTCGATGGGAATTTGGCGATCGGGCCAGTGAGTTTGATACAGATCAATGGTATCGGTGCCCAAACGAGTTAGCGATCCCTCTACAGCGGCGGCAAAATTATGCCAATCGAGAGTGCAACCGCCGCCTCGAATATGGGGAACTATGTTGCCGAAAATACCGCCGTTTGGCCCGGCGATTTTGGTCGCGAGGACCAGCGAATCCCGGGGTTTTGAACGCAGCCACTTTCCCAGAATTCGTTCGGAAGCCCCATAGGTCTCAGCACACATCGGCGTAGCGTAAGCTTCGGCAGTATCGAAGAAGTTGATTCCGGCCTCGAACGCCCGATCAAGTATGCGCAAACTATCGGATTCCGAAACCTGGCTGCCGAATGTCATTGTCCCAAGACAGACGTCTGATACTAGCAAGCCGCTGCGTCCCAGCCGATGGTAATTCATGGCCACCCCCCCACCCGGTCATGCGCCGATGGCGATGAATTTTGCACCGCGCCAGCGGCAAAACAAGCACATCCGTTGCCTTCGAAATAGTCTGTAAATGGCCAGGTTTATTGCCAGCGACCCCTATGGCTGCTACACCGGTAAAGAAAGCAGGACACGGCAGCGTCGCTTCGCGCGCGCTCGCCAGCCAGCGTGAGTCGTATGATTGGATGAGATCAAAGATGACCGAATTCTTGAGCGCGCTGTGTCTCATTTTCGTGATTGAAGGTTCGTTGTACGCACTATTTCCTGAAGGCATGAAACGGGCCATGGGGATGGTTCTCGACCAATCCGCCGCGCAGCTTCGGGCGGTAGGCCTTGTCGCCGCGGTTCTCGGGATCGCCTTCCTTTGGCTGATTCGCGGATGATGGTGGCCAATCTAGCCTTGTCCCAGGTATCGATCGGCGTCAACATACGCGCCGATTACCTAATTCCAACCGCCCGGACCGTCTGATGGCCGAATTTCAGACCGATTATCCGCAACCTGAAGCCAATGATAGATGGCGGTTGTTTCGTCGCTTGGCGAAGGACGAAATCGTCCTTCTCAGTCTCATCGCGCTGTCCGTCGTCGGCATGGCAATTACCGATGCGGAACCGGATCTCGGTCTTTGGTTTTGGCTGATCATGGTACCGGTTTATGGCGCCACGGGATTGTTCATCCAGTGGTCGCGTGGGCTGGAACGGGGACCGGGCTGGTCGGCTATCCTGCGTTCCCAAGTCATGCACTGGCTCGGCCTGCTGATCGCCATAAAGATTGCCTACTTACTGTTGTACATGGGGCGGCTCAACTACGAGAATACGGGCTATGTGGTGGCGCTGATGCTGGCCCTGACCACCTATCTATCCGGTGTGCACCTTGGCCGCTGGCGAATTTCGCTCGCCGGTATCTTCCTCGCGGTAGCGGTGATCTTAGCGGGATGGCTGGAGCAATATGCGTGGCTCTTCTTAATCATCGCCGGCCTAGCCGCGACCGGCATCAGTTTTTACCTCAAGAGCCGCATGGAATCGCCACGTGAAAGCGCGCCGCCGGCCCCGGACGAGGACGACGATTATTTCGGTGGTTCGTGATCCTCGGCCAACGGGCCATGGCGCTAAGGCATAGGTTGAATGATACCCCGCTATAGCCGTCCCGAAATGGCCGCCCTGTGGCGGGACGAGACACGTTTCGAGATCTGGTTGGAAATCGAGACCCATGCCTGCGAAGCGATGGCGCAGATCGGCATGATCCCCGAAGCAGCTGCCCGCGCCGTGCGCGAGAAGGGCCGCGTCGAGGCCGCGAGAATCGCGGAGATCGAACGCGAGACCCGCCACGACGTCATCGCTTTCCTCACCAATTTGGCGGAAAGTGTTGGGCCGGAGGCCCGCTTTGTCCATCAAGGCATGACCTCATCCGATGTCTTGGATACTTGCCTGGCGGTGCAGCTTACCCGCGCCGCCGATATCCTCATTCAAGACACCGACGAGCTGTTGGCCGTGCTGGAACGCCGCGCTTTTGCGGAAAAGGACACGCCCTGCGTTGGCCGCAGCCACGGCATTCACGCCGAGCCAACGACGTTCGGACTAAAATTGGCGGGATTCTACGCCGAGTTTCGCCGCAATCGCGACCGTCTGTCCGCGGCCCGCAGCGAAATCGCAACTTGCGCCGTCTCTGGCACCGTAGGTACCTACGCGACCATCGATCCTCGTGTCGAGGCGCACGTTGCCGAGGCTCTTGGACTGGCCGTCGAGCCGGTGTCCACCCAGGTCATCCCGCGTGACCGCCACGCCATGTTCTTTGCCACGCTCGGAGTAATCGCCGGATCGGTCGAGCGGTTGGCGACGGAAATCCGTCATTTGCAGCGCAGCGAAGTTGGCGAGGCCGAAGAGTTTTTTGCGCGAGGCCAAAAGGGTTCCTCGGCAATGCCCCATAAACGCAATCCGATCTTGAGCGAGAACCTAACGGGCCTCGCCCGCCTGGTGCGTTCGGCCGTGGTGCCGGCCATGGAGAATGTCGCCCTATGGCATGAGCGCGACATATCCCATTCTTCGGTCGAACGGATGATCGCCCCCGACGCAACGGTGACTCTGGATTTCGCCCTCGCCCGCCTAACCAACATCGTTGACCAGTTAGTGATTTATCCAGAGGCGATGAAGCGAAATCTGGCGCGCTTCGGCGGGCTGGTAAATTCTCAGCGGGTTCTTCTCGCTTTGACCCAAGCCGGCATGGCACGGGAAGACGCCTATCGGGTCGTCCAGGAAAATGCCATGGCGGCTTGGCGCAAGGGAGGCGATTTTCACACCCACCTGAATTCGGACCCCGCAGTAACGGCGGTGCTTGACGACACGACGCTCGCGGCCTTGTTCACCGATGCATCGGTTGCCACCGACGTCATATTTGAAAGGGTTTTTGGTCGGCGCAGCTATAAGGAATAAATGCCCGTTCAAAATCGTGTCTTGGCGCGATTTTGCAAATAGGAAGCGACCAGTTGTTCCCCTAAGTGGTTTCCTTGATAACCTGCTCGCGCGCCACATCTTCAAGCCGAGTCATCTCATCGCGCACCCGGGAATCTGCAACGTCAACACCCTTTGCGGCAAGTTCTTCGTTCACCTTGTCGTGAGCATGATCCGGAGCACCCAAGGCGCACGTCACCACTTCCTTGGCGTAAGCCTCGGCGGATTCCGGCGGATAGCCCATTTGCTCAGCGGCCCATAGCCCCAACAACTTGTTGCGCCGCGCAAGCACGCGAAACTCAAGGTCCTCCCGGTGTCTGTATTTTGCTTCTTCCTCTTTTTTATGGGATTCAAAATTCGTTTCCGCCGTTGCCATCATGTGCTCCCCGGCAAATCAAAACCGTGCCAAACGCTTGAGATCAAGCGAGACCAGTGTATCGAATCATCCCCTCGGTTGCAGCGGAATTCTTCCAAACTGTTTCTTAAATGTTCGTTTTTGTGCCGGCCCGCCGACAAGAATTCGCGCGAATCGGTGTGAAAGATGCCGGCAAATCCGGGGCGTACTGGAATTGTATTCCGTGAACGCTTGGGATATGGTCGTGAGGAGAATTAGTCTCGCTAAACGACCGATTTTTGTCGCCTGGTATCCATCCCCAGAACCTGGAAATCAGCCATGTCCCGCCGTAATAAGGTTTACGAAGGTAAGGCCAAGGTCCTTTTCGAGGGACCGGAGCCTGGAACTCTGGTTCAGTACTTCAAGGACGATGCGACGGCGCACAACAACAAAAAGCGCGGCATAATTACCGGGAAAGGTGTGCTGAACAATCGCATCTCGGAATACATCATGACCCGGTTGAATGAAATTGGCATACCCACCCATTTTGTTCGCCGGTTAAATATGCGCGAACAACTTATCAAAGAGGTTGAGATCATTCCTATCGAGGTGATTGTGCGTGCCGTCGCCGCCGGGTCGCTATCCAAGCGGCTAGGCATTCCTGAAGGTACACCGCTACCGCGTTCTATCGTTGAATATTGCTACAAGTCGGACGAATTGGACGATCCCCTGGTATCGGAGGAGCATATTACGGCCTTTGGCTGGGCAACTACCCAGGATCTCGATGACATACTGTCGCTGGCTCTCAGGGTTAATGACTTTTTGTCTGGTTTGTTCTTCGGCATCGGGATCCGTCTGGTCGATTTCAAGCTCGAATTCGGTCGGCTTTACGTTGGCGAGGAGTCGCGTATTGTCGTCGCCGACGAAATCAGTCCGGATAGCGCGCGGTTGTGGGATATGGTAACGGGCGAGAAGATGGACAAGGATCGTTTTCGCCGTGATCTCGGCAAGGTCGAGGAGGGCTACCAGGAAGTTGCCCGCCGCCTCGGCATCTTACCGGAAAGCGGGCCTCGGGATCTCAAAGGTCCCAAGGTCATGCAGTGAGGGCCCGCGTTCGCATCACGTTGAAAGACGGCATTCTCGATCCCCAGGGCAAGGCCATCGCCCAGGCACTTGGGCGTTTGGGATTCGAGGGTGTCGAGGCGGTGCGCCAAGGCAAATACATCGAAATTGAACTCGCGGAAACCAATCACGTCAAAGCCCGTGCCCAAGTCGAGGACATGTGCGCTCAGTTGCTTGCTAATACGGTAATGGAAGAATATAGCGTGGAAGTCGACGGGTAGCCCGTTTGCACCCTCTCACAAAGAAGAGAGCTTTCTGAAAGGGAGAACTCGCCGCCGCACCGGAAGATTTGAAGCAACGACGCTTCGCTTCGAGAGCGCATTCGTTGTCGCTCACTGGCGCCGCGCGCCAACGAAAATCGCTAAAACTAACCTCTGGACTTGCAGTTTAAGTTACAGTACAGAACAAGTATTTCTCTGGCCAATCCAAATACTAGCAGGCGACCGCCAATAATTCGAATTCATGGTCGCCGTGATCGGCGGAGCCACGATCGAGGGTATCAGGATCGTTCAGCACGGCGATGGCCCAGCGGCGGTATTCGGGATCACTTACGGCGCGTTCGATATCGATAGTATTGCTAGGCATGTTCATCACCTCATCGGTTCCTGACACTAAAATGGTCTATCCCTCTGCCGTTTTCAACAGCAATTTTTTCCTAATCTGCACGTCGTTGTGGGTAACTCTGGGGACAAGAGATAACGCAAATACTATAATACATTGATATAAAAGGGATATTTGTAATTCAGCTATAGATCTTCGTGGACTCCATGAGAGGCGATAAAATCGTCCTACCCACAAGATATATTAATTATCGTCTACCGAACCGCAATCCCTTGTGTTGTGTCAAAAATTGGTCCGCGGACAAAATTGTAAATAATTCGTAACTGCCCAGGTGCCTC